>JALEXT010000133.1 GCA_022779845.1 Succinatimonas sp. | reverse complement strand
ATGTCTTACCGTATTTTGCTTGTTTGTCATACTACTCCTTGTGTTCGATGACCTTCACAAGAAGTATGTCAGATTAAAAAAACTTTGAAAGACAGCTTTGGCGGATCCCGCCGATTTTGTAAATTATTCAGATAAATCAATGAAGTCCAAATTTCAAATCGCTGAATTTTTACATAACGATTATTTTTACTCCCTAATCTCACTCAAATTTTGCATTTTTCTGCCAAGAATGTTCCAATTTTCTTTATCAAGCAATATATTGAGCACTCACAATACACTTGAATGATCGGCAGCTTATATACTCAAGATCAATACCAAGAATTTACGCTGCCTTACGATAAAGGGAAAATTATGCAGTTAGAGAAACTCACTGATCAAATTCTCCAAGGGTATCTCATCAACCGTGATGAGGCGCTGAAACTTGTTGAATATCCGCTGGAGCAACTGCGGATAAGCGCAAAAAAAATTACCGGTCATTTTTTTAAAGAAAAAATTGAACTGTGTTGCATTTCAAACGGAAAATGCGGGAATTGTACAGAAAATTGCAAATTCTGCAGCCAAAGCAGGCGTTTTGACACTAAAGTCGGGATCAGCCGCCTAAAAACTGTCGACGAATTTTTTAAAGAAGCAAAATACAATAATGATCACGGTGTACACCGCTTTTCCATCGTAACTTCAGGCTTAAGATTGCCTCCAAATGAAATAAGAGAAGTAGGAAAAGCCTATAAAAAAATTTCATCTGAACTGAAGATCCGCTGTTGCGGCTCCTTAGGTCTTATAAACGCAGACGAAATGCGCTATTTAAAATCATGCGGCCTAACCCGTTACCATAACAATTTGGAAACCTCCAAACGATTTTTTCCTCAGGTGTGTACCACTCATACCTATGATCAAAAATTACAAACTCTCAGCGCAGCTCACGATGCAGGCCTTGAGGTATGCTCAGGATGCATTATCGGCATGGGAGAAACTTTTGAAGACCGCTGTGACATCGCGTTTACTTTAAGAAGTGTTGGTGCCGTTTCTACTCCGATCAATATCTTAAATCCCATCAAAGGCACACCTTTTGAAGACAGACCTTTATTAGGTGAAGAAGAAATTGAACATACAATCGCACTATTCAGACACATCATGCCGCGTACGGTACTAAGAACGGCCGGAGGACGTCTGCTGATTAAGAAATTCTATAAAAAACTATTTGATTTTGGGATCAACGCAGAGATCACCGGTGACATGCTTACGACGGAAGGCTTGTCCATTCAACAGGATATTTCCGACGCTATAGCTTCAAAACGCATCGTTTCCCGCATAGACTCCCCCGAACACTGATCCTATACTTCATTTTCCCTTCCTGAAGCCGCTTCCGCAGGCGGCTTCTGATTTATTTTGGTGCAATTAAGCACCAATAAAGAACAATATAATTAAAAAAGCCCTTTTTTTTATTTTTTTTCACCACTTCGGCGCATTCTTCATATACTCCAAGAAAACAAATCCAACGAGCAAACGGTTTCCAAAATGACAGCAATGATTAAACTTTCTAACATCAACAAAGTTTTCGGTGATCTGCATGTGCTGAAAGATGTAAGTCTGGAAGTGGCCGAAGGCGAAAAGCTGGTCATCATCGGACCATCAGGATCAGGAAAATCTACCACCGTACGTTGCATGAACTTTCTTGAAGTTCCGACCTCCGGAAAGGTATTTATTGACGGAACTGAACTTACCGTCAAAAACCGTCTGAAGATGATCCGAGAAAACATGTCAATGGTATTTCAATCCTTTAACCTGTATCCGCATCTTGACGTTTTGCATAATTTAACCTTGGCTCCGGTAAAAATTCATCACATAAAAGAAAAAGAAGCCGAAGAACTGGCCATGCATTACCTTAAGGTCGTAGGTCTTGAAGATAAGCGTAACTCTTACCCTCAGGCTCTTTCCGGAGGACAACAGCAGCGTATCGCAATTGCCCGCGCACTGTGCCAGAAAAGTCGCATCATGCTGTTTGACGAACCTACATCTGCATTGGATCCGGAAACGATTCAAGAAGTACTTGATGTTATGGTGAAACTGGCAAAAGAATCAAACATAACCATGGTAGTGGTAACCCATGAAATGGGGTTTGCCAAACAGGTTGCCGATCGCGTGATCTTTATGGAAGACGGCCGAGTGGTGGAAGAAGGTACTCCTGAAAAAATGTTTGATCATCCTGAATCCGATCGTGTCAAACAATTCTTAGGAAAAATCCTCAAACACTGATTTTTACTATTTACACACATATATGCTCAACAAGGGGGCTACTATGAAGAACTTTTTAAAAATTGCAGCCTTAAGCGCCGCCGTTTTGGCTATCAGCTCTGTTTCTGCAGCCTATGCCGCTGCTGACAGTAGCATTCCTGAAATAAAAACTATTCAGGATCGCGGTGTACTGAAAGTAGGTGTCAAAAACGCCGTCGTAGGTTTTTCAGTCGAAGATCCTCTCTCAGGCGAATACAAAGGCTTTGAAGACGATCTTGCACGTCTTATTGCCAAAGATATCGGTGTAGACGTTGAATTTACCGCTGTTACGGCTGCCACCCGCACCGAACTTATCGATTCAGGAGATCTGGACGTAGTACTTGCTACATTTACCATCTCAGACGAACGCAAGACTCACTGGGATTTCACTACCCCCTACTACACCGACTATGTAAGCGTGTTAGTTGAAGATAAGAGCAATATTAAAACTCTTAAAGACGTAGTGGGAAAGAAAGTCGGCGTTTCCTCAGGCTCAACTTCTGCAAGAGCTTTGGTTCAGGCATTGATAGACAATAAGCTTATTGACGGTAAGGCTTTTGATCCTGCTTCATTCGACCCTCATACTTGGACTGAAGGCGTCAGCTTCCAACAATATGACGACTATCCTGCCATTTCCACTGCTCTGTCGGCAGGTGAAGTTCAGGCATTCTGTGTCGACAAATCAATCCTGAATATCTATAAGACTCCTGGGCGCAGCTTCATCGAAGATAATTTTGCACCTCAATCTTACGGTGCAGTCACCAAAAAAGGTTCTGGTCTTTCCCCATATGTCAATTCTTTAATAGAAGGTTGGCTTAAAGACGGTACCATCAAGAAGCTTATTCATGAGAACAATCTTGATTAACTTTGTTCTTAAATGATTTGATCAGGGCTCCGGAACGGAGCCCGTTTTCCCGACAAATTCGGAGTTCATATGGAATCTCTTTTTTCAGAAAAAGCATGGATGCTGGTCTGGAATTTCAGAGGAACCTTTTTGTTCGGTTTTCTCAACACCTTGGAAGTTGCCGTTTTTGCGATTTTGCTCAGCCTGTGCCTAGGTCTAATGTTCGGGTTGATGTCTACCGGAAACAAGAGATCTCTGAAATTCCTAGCTAGATGCTACGTAGAATTTATTCAGAATACTCCGCTGTTATTGCAAATATGTTTTTTGTATTACGCTCTGTCTTTTTCTGGTCACAGCATAGGGATCGTTGCTTCCGGTATTATTTCTATCGGTGTTTATCACGGTGCCTATATGTCGGAGGTGTTCCGTGCCGGGATCGGTTCAATTCCCAAGGGACAATTTGAATCAGCTGAGGCTCAGGGTTTCGGATATGCAGGGGTAATGCGTTACGTGATCCTTCCGCAATGCATAAAAATCATTTTGCCTCCGATGACCTGCCAGATAGTAAACCTTACTAAAAACACTGCCGTGCTTTACATCATAGGCGGTGCAGATCTGATTTCCACCACTTACAACTTTGTTACCGGAGTCAACACAGGCGGTGCATACGGACCGGCCTACCTGGTATGCGGTTTAATGTTCTTCGTGATCTGTTATCCGCTGTCAAAGCTCGCCAGCATCTGGGAGCAAAGCCTTAAAAAACGCGACGTGATATAAAGGAGCAAGGTTATGGAAGAATGGATTGCAAGTTTTAACGTCCTGACCTTGGGGCCTGTTTGGGCATACATTGTCAAAGGTACGCTGTTTACAGTAATAATTTCCACCGTATCAGTAATTTTAAGCATAATCATAGGTGCCGTACTGGCATTGGTACGCAACTACTGCAATGCGCCGCGATATCTGATCTTTAAATGGATGGCAAGCCTGTATATAGAAGTATTCCGCAATACTCCTTTATTACTGTGGATTTTCGTAGGCGTGGTATTTTGCCCTGTTCCCGACTTTTTCGGACACCCTTTGTTCGGACTGTCGTCTGTTGAAACAAAAATGTTATTCAAAGCTTCGATGGCTTTGACTGTCTATACCTCATCAGTTATTGCCGAAATTATCCGCGGAGGATTGAATGCTGTGCCTAAAGGGCAGTTCGAAACGGCATACACCCAAGGATTCGGCATAGTCGGTACCATGTATTATGTTATTTTGCCGCAGGCATTGCGTAATGTAGTTCCGACTTTATTAAGTCAGATCATTACTACCATCAAAGACTCTTCTTTCCTTGCCAATGTCGCAACTATAGAGTTAATGTCACGAGTAAGAAAGATTTTAAGTTCTGCCAACGTATACAATGGACTCGGAACGATCAACGTATCGGATGTTTTCGTTCTGTACGGAACCGCTGCCGTGATTTACTTCATCATCAACTTCAGTCTGTCTCTGTGGGTAAGACGCCTGCAGGCAAAACGCGGAGTCACTGCCTGAGGATTTTTTAATGAAAGCACCTGTTATTACTATTTCAAGGCAATTTGCCAGCATGGGACGCACCATTGCTCAAAGACTTGCCCGCGAACTCAATATTGAAATTCTTGACAGAGATATTGTGGCAGAAGCAGCTCGTCGCATGAACATGAGCATCCCGGAAATTTCGCATCTTGACGAACATCCGGGCTACAACCGTTTCTTCATGCGCAAAACATATTTGTTCAACTTCGGTGTATATAACTCCTCTGAAAAATTATTTGATGTTGAGCGCAATGTTATTGAAGACTATGCAGAAAAAGGAAACTGCATCATCGTTGGACGTTGCGCGGAAAGCATTTTAAGAGATCGTGAAAACATACTCAAAGTTTACATATATGCTCCGTTCGAAGCCCGGGTAAGACATTGTATGGAAGATCTTATGATCGGAGGACGCAATGAAGCTGAAGCAGATATTCGTCGTGTCGATGAAGCCCGCAGTACCTACCGCAGGCGCCATGCTTTTAGCGAAAATCCATATGACAATTTTGATGTACTTATTAATTCCGATACATTCGGCATCGAAGGCAGTGCACAAATGTTAGCCTCATTGGCAAGAAAACATCTGCAAGGATTTGACTAATCAAATAAAACATCTGCTAACTAATGCGACGATGGACTTTAAAATAATTTTTTTCTGAGAAAAGTCGCATTTAGTTTCAACATGACTTGCTTATGATTTTCGAAACGGCCAAGCCTTCAGTCAACGCCGACCCTATCCTCTGACAGGATCACATCTAGCTTCAGCTCTTCATCCTGGCGCAGGATTTTAAAACTAAGTTTTGTACCAGGTCCAGAAGACGATATATACTCAATAAACTCTTTTAAAGATCCTATACGTCTCGTATTTACCTCATAGATAACATCCCCTACCTCAAGTATTCCGTGTGCAGGTCCCAAAGGATCTACAAAACCGACTCTAATTCCAACTCCCTGGTTATTCGGTAAAGGGACAGAACCGTCATCCGATATTCCGAGATATCCTCTGATCACCCTTCCGTGAGAAATAATTTCGCCCATTACCGCGGTAACGAGCTTAGTAGGTACGGCAAAACCTATGCCGTAAGTTTGATATCCGTTAAAAGAAGCCGTATTGATCCCGACCAATTCACCTGCAGTATTTACCAAAGCACCGCCTGAATTGCCATTGTTGATTGGAGCATCCGTTTGTATAAGATCCTGTACCCCTTCGCGTATATTCATCTGATTACGTGCCATAAGTCCGGTCCCGGATCTGGCAGTTGCCGATATGATCCCGTGAGTTACAGTCTGTCCCAAATTATTGGGATTGCCTATTGCCAATACTACATCACCGACTTGAGGTTCATGTCTGACCCCCTGAGTCTCTATAGCTTTCAAGTCTGGTGCGTCAACCTTCAGCACGGCAATATCGGTACGGGGATCAAATCCGACGACAAAAGCCTGATAAAGTTCACCGGTACGCAACATGGCCCAAATAGCCTGTCCTGATTCATTTGAAGACGGAACCACGTGATAATTTGTGACTATGTAACCGTCTGAACGCATGATCACTCCTGAAGCACTGTTACGGATCTCCGCGTTCTCATGTCCGCTATCTTTTGAAGGATCATCTGCACTTAATGACGTTACGTAAATATTAACCACACTGGGAGCAGCCTTGGCTACTGCATAAGCATAGCTGTCCACATTAACGCCCTTTGAATACAAAACATCTCCTACATGACGTCCCGCATTAGGATTTATGGCTAAGATAATGATCCCTGTCAGTATTCCCAACAAAGCCGGGAGCACAATTACAATCAAAGACTTTCTGCCCACGTTCTTTTCTCCTTTTCAACAACTCCATTTTGCGCAAGATCTAATCTTTTGTCAGCAAAAAGTCTGTTTAGAATACGAAAAAACCGCCGGAGCTCATAATCACCGACGGTTTTACAAAAAAAAGCGCTTTATAGCATTTGCTGAAAACAAAATATCAGTTAACGCTCTTCATCACAAATGCTGAACAGAACGCAACAAATTTATCTTCCTTATCTTCAGCTTATCTTAAGGTGATAAAAATCTCGGAATTTCCTCTTACCACTCTCAAAGCACTGATACGGCCTTTGGTCTTATTCAAAAGACTCTTTAATTCTGCAATATTACCTACATCTGAACGATTTAATCCGGTGATCACATCCCCGTTCTTTAATCCAAGACGCTGAGCCATAGATCCCTGTTGCACATTAACAATTTTGACACCGTCATCGCTGTTGGCAAGAGATGCTCCTTCTAATGCAGGTGATAAAGATCCTGCATCGTCAGCATCACCTTCGGCCTCAAAAGAGCTTTCATCACCGAGTTTTACCTTCAAAGAAAGATCCTTGCCGTCACGGAACACACCGATATCTATCGTACTGCCGGGACGATTAGTAGCGACAGCAGCACGTAACTGGGCAAATGACGACACTTTACGTCCGTTTACCGAAGTAATGATATCGCCTGACTTCAATCCTGCTTTGTCTGCTGCACTTCCCTTCATAACTTCGTTAACAAAAGCACCTGAACTCTGCGAATAACCGAAGCTTTGAGCCAAATCGGCATTAAGTTCAGTACCGGTAACTCCAAGCATGCCGCGCTTAACACTGCCATACTTTAGCAATTGTGCTGTAACTGTTTTTACCATATTGGACGGAATGGCAAAACCTATACCTATATTGCCGCCGTTAGGTCCCAAAATAGCGGTATTGATGCCTATAAGCTCTCCTTTCAGATTGATCAAGGCTCCGCCTGAATTACCGCTGTTGATGGCTGCATCAGTTTGGATAAAATTCTCAATATTTTCTATATTAAGACCGGACCTTCCCAAAGCAGACACTATGCCAGAAGTTACCGTTTGTCCCAAACCGAAAGGATTGCCTATGGCCACGGCAAAATCACCTACCTGCAATTCATCAGAATCGGCTATAGACATTTCAGTAAGATTGGAAAAATCTTTAAGTTTCAGAAGCGCCAAATCCGTATGTTGATCTTCACCAACTTTTTTAGCATTGAAACTGCGTCCGTCAGAAGTCTCAATTTTTATTTCGTCAGCCCCGTCAACCACATGAAAATTGGTAACCACCAATCCTTCTTTGGCATTGACTATCACTCCCGAGCCCAATGCCTTAAATTCACGTTGTTGTTTGCGGGTCTGATTATCCATACCCGGGAACATGAATCTGAACTCTTCTGGAATTTGCAAAGCAGGTACATCAACATTCTTTTTGCCCTTTACCTGAATATTGACAACACTTGGCAATACCTGCTTAACCATGGGAGCCAAAGAAGGAACGCTTCCGTCTGCACTGCTCGGTCCGAAGAAAGGAGCTGATGCATATACCGACGGAGATGAAATCAGTGCCAAACCGCAAATTACTGCCACTGCAGCTGCAGTACGTTTAAAAGTCATATTTTGTTTCCTTATTTAAAAATCCATATTGCCTTTACAAGGGCATAAAAAAAACAGAATATTCAAATAAATCTGCCTAGAAATCAGAATTTTTCATCATTATTCTTCACGCTGATGGTCTCCTTGGCGTCCTTCAAGGCACCTTCATCATTGCTTACTGCAGAAAGCTCGTGCTCTCCGTTCTTAACTTCTTCTTTAACAATACCTTTATTCACATGAGTTACCGAACCAGTCTCAGATGTTTCTGAATGTTTTTGACGCAACATCTTTTTCAAACTGTCTTCCACTTCAAGTTCATCTTGAGGAATAAATAAAGAACCGTCGGAGGATGATAATTTTCCCGCAGCCTCGTTCATAAATTTGGCATAAGCTCGATAACTTTTATCCAGTTGACCAAAAAGCTGTCCGGAAGTCTTAAAAAATTCATCTAGCACTCTTTTGGCCGATGCCAACTCACGCTTGGTACGCGTCAGTTCGTCTTGCATACGATGATTGGAAAAAATTTTTACAAGTCCGAACGAATAACATAACGTACCTGCAAAAAAACCGATGATGAAAGCCAAAACGACAAGCATGTAACTCATGATCAAATTCCTAAGTTCAGAAAGTGTACTCTTTGCACATCTGTTTGAATTCTAAAATATTCTCACAAATATAAAAGTGCGCTGTTTGAAATAACCGAGCATCCACACGGTTAACCATGCCTTTACTCATTTACAGCTCCACCGTATCTTTACATGATCACGATACCTAAGGATTTACAGAGCAGACTTAGCTTTTTTTTTTAAATTGCAATAAAGATAATTGATGACATCAGCCGGATGCTTCACATAAAAAAAGCTATCAAAATCGTTAGAAATCACTGTTAACGTGTATAATATGCACGCCCCTTTAGTCGGGCAGCGGTTTCCCACCCGCGTCGTCCCGGCGCAGACCTGTCGCGAGGACGGTTTGTTTGGATTTACCAGATATAAATATCTGATTTTTACGGATCGGAAACGATCCCTTAAAGGGTTAATAATGAAAACTTATGTTGCTAAGCCATCCACCATTAAACGTGAGTGGTTTGTCATCGATGCCAACGGTCAGACTTTAGGCCGTATCGCCACTGAGATTGCCAGCCGTTTGCGTGGCAAACACAAGCCCGAGTACACTCCTTTCTTGGATACCGGTGATTACGTGATCGTGATCAACGCCTCCAAAGTTAAGGTTACCGGCAATAAAGCTCTCGATAAGAAGTATTACCACCACTCCGGCTATCCGGGGGGACTCAAGGAAGCTTCCTTTAACGAGTTATTGCAGCGCAAGCCTGAAGAGATCATTGAAAGAGCCGTTCGCGGCATGCTTCCCAAGGGACCTCTTGGCCGTGCTATGTTCCGTAAACTCAAGGTATACGCTGGTGAGAACCATAACCACGGTGCTCAGCAGCCTCAGGTTCTCAAGTTTTAAGGAGCGATAGAAATGGCTGCAAATCAGTATTACGGCACCGGTCGCCGCAAGGAATCCACCGCCCGCGTATTCATCAAGCAGGGCAGCGGCAAGCTTGAAATTAATGGCAAAACTCTTGAGCAGTATTTTGGCCGTCCGACCTCACGCATGGTTGTGACTCAGCCTCTCGAACTGCTTGAACTTACCGACAAACTGGACATCTATGTCACCGTAGTCGGCGGTGGTATCACCGGTCAGGCAGGAGCTATCCGCCACGGCATTACCCGTGCGCTGATCCAGTACGACGAAACCTTCCGTTCCGCTTTGCGTAAAGCCGGGTTCGTTACTCGTGATGCCCGTGCTGTTGAGCGTAAGAAAGTCGGTCTGCACAAGGCTCGTAAGCGTCCTCAGTACTCCAAGCGTTAATCATTATTTTTTATCATTCAAAAGACCGGATTGTTCCGGTCTTTTTTTACGTCCTAAATAACCACAAAAGTATTCTTCTTCGTCTAGACAAAACTCATTTTCACTCACGATACCTCCTGTCTTCTAAAACAACAGAGATTCTGAGAAGATTACGGATAAAATTGAAAGGAACTTATTTCATTTAATAAAGTGAAGATATCAAATCTCCTTATTGATAAAATACAGGTAGATATTAACTTTTCTGTCGACAGGCGATTAAAACGGAGAAACTTTCATGCCGCATTTACTGAGTTTTAAACCTTACCTTTTCTACGCTTACTACAATTGGTTCGTCAGTAGTGGGATCACTCCGCATTTAATGGTCAATACTTCCGTAAAGGGAGTTGAAGTACCAATGGATTATGTTCACGATCATCACATCGTACTGTCCATCGCAGAATCTGCAGTAAAGGATTTCTGTGCCGGTCCTACCTGTCTTACATTTAAGGCGACGTTTGCCGGTCATTCAGAAACGATCATCATTCCATATAGCGCAATGGAACAGCTTATTGCAAAAGAAACCAATATGGCTATTCCATTAGGAGCTGCCTTGACTGCTTTGGACATAAGCGAGTCACAGCAAGACGATGAAAAAGAAGAGCTCGAAAATGAAAATTCAGGTGTCGAATTCGTAAGTGATGATTCAACAGAAAAAGGTGATGAAAACAGCGACGGAGAGTTAATAAGTTCCGGATTCGAATTCGTAGATGATGACGATGAAAAAAAATGACAGAAATCCTGTTCAAAAAAAACCCGGAGCAATTCCGGGTTTTTTTTGATAAAGTCGATCAGACCTTTTCACGAATACGAGCTGCTTTACCGGTAAGCTTACGCAGATAATACAGCTTGGCACGATTAACATCACCGCGGCGGGTGACTTTAACAGAAGCGATCAAAGGAGAATGAGTCTGGAAAACACGTTCGACACCTTCACCTGATGACATCTTACGAACGGTGAAGGAAGAGTTCAAGCCGCGATTACGCTTGGCAATAACGTTTCCCTCAAAAGCCTGCAAACGAGACTTTTCACCTTCAACGACACGCACTTCAACTCTGACGGTATCACCGGGGAAGAACTCAGGAATGTCGGTACGGAGCTGCTCTTTCTCGAGCTCATCGATAATAGGATGACTGGCCATTTGTATGCACCTGTTAATAAAAATCAAACTTTAAAAACTATTCATTCTTGGCTTGCAGGTACTCTTGCAAAAGCTTGAGTTCTCGCTTGTCAAGATTCATTTCTTCAAGCAGATCCGGACGACGCTCATAGGTACGTCCCAAAGACTGCTGAAGCCGCCAAAGCCGGATCTTTTCGTGATTGCCGCTCATTAGCACTTGAGGAACTTCCATTCCGTCAATAACCTCAGGTCTAGTATACTGAGGAAAATGCAACAAACCGCGCGCGAAACAATCCTCTTCAGCGTTACGGATATCACCGAGAACCCCCGGTTCCATCCTTGAAACTGCATCGATGATACACATGGCGGGAAGTTCACCTCCTGACAGCACGTAATCACCGACTGAAACCTCCAGATCGACTTCAGTCTGAAGGACGCGTTCATCTATACCCTCGTAGCGCCCTGCCACAAGGATCAAAGAGCCCCATTCATGGAATCGCGTGACCAGCGAGTGATTGAGCTGTACACCCTGAGGTGACATACAGACAACCTTAGTTCCGGAGGGCGCATCCTTTCTTGCTGCATGAATTGCGTCACGCAACGGCTGCACCTTCATCAACATACCCGGACCTCCACCGTAAGGTTTGTCGTCCACGGTCTGATACTTATCGTGAGTAAACTCACGCGGATTGTAAGTATGAACTTCTATAAAGCCACGCTCACAAGCCCTGCGGGTCACACCAGAACGTGTGATCGCATCAAACATCTCCGGAAAGAGCGAAACACAACCGAACCAAATCATGCTCAGTAATCTTCGCCCCACTCTACCCTAATCGTCCGTGCAGAGAGATCGACTGCCGTAACGATCGGGCCTGCGACATAAGGTATTAAGATGTTATTCTTACTACCCAATGCCGGGCGGTCAGAGGGAGACACCTCCATAATGGGGGAGGCTCCTTGATCCCATATTCTCGACACTTTGCCGAGCTTAACCTCTCCGATACCTATAACTTCACATCCTATAAGATCCTGAAGATATATTTCATCATCGGAAAGCGGGGGCAGGCTTGAACGCCTGATCCCAATTTCCATTCCTGCAAAAGACTTAGCTTCCTCAGGAGTGGAGGCCGCATCAAGTTTAGCTACATAAACCTGGTTATGCGGTCTGAATTCTTCAACCCGGACCTCACGCCATTCTCCCCCGCGTCGGCGGATATACCATGGCGAGTAGTCAAAAAGGTCCTCTGGTTGGCTTGCGAAAGATTGAACCTTGATCCAACCTTTCAGTCCATAAGCAGAACCCAATCTGCCCATGGGACGCGGCGCATCGTCTGCTTTAAAAGCAGCCAAGCGAATTAAGCCTCAGCAGAAGCTTCAGCGGCTTTAGCTTCCTCAGCAGCCTTCTTTGCGGCGGCTTTGGCGGCTACAGCCTTGTCGTGCTTATCTTTACGAGCCTGAGCAACAGCCTCAGCGCCCATCTCGTTTTCCTTAATAAGACGAAGAACGCGATCAGAGGGCTGAGCACCCTTTTTGATCCAGGCATTGATGGCTTCAACATCCAAACGCAGACGAACTTCCTTACCAGAAGCGATCGGGTTAAAGAAACCTACCTGCTCGATAAATCTTCCTGATGCGGCAAAACGCTGATCAGCGACGAGCACGTGATAGAAAGGACGTTTGTTGGTGCCTAAGCGGCGTAAACGAATGACTACCATTTCGCATTACCTTTATAAAAAGTGGCAGTTCAGAAAACTGAGCTGCGAAATTACTAAAAATACAGTCGAGCCATTATACTGGCTAGACCGTAAAAATCAAGATCCTCGAGCTTTTTGGCGGAGTGTTTTTTTAGCGATATGTTTTGTAAGATTACATCAGCGACGATTGAACATTCCCGGCAAAGCTCCTGAAAGACCGCCCATTCCTCCCATCATGCTGCGCATGAGTCCTGCCATACGCCGCATTCCTCCTTTGCCGATTTTCTTCATCATCTTGCGCGTCATGTCAAACTGCCTTAAAAGCTGATTGACTTCGTGTACCTGAACTCCGGCACCTGCAGCAATACGTTTCTTTCTTGAACCCTTAATAATTTCAGGATTCGCTCTTTCTTTGGGAGTCATCGAGCAAATGATTGCCTCAAGATGAGCGACGGCTTTGTCATTGACTTTATTTTTTATCTCATCTGAGACTTTACCCATACCCGGTAATTTATCGAGTAGCCCTGTCATTCCGCCCATTTTCTTCATCTGCTGAAGTTGTTCGCGAAAATCTTCAAACGTAAAGTCTCCGCCTTTTTTCAACTTATCAGCAAACTTTTTGGTTTGCTCAAGATCCGTATTACGCTGTAGCTGCTCAATCAGTGAAAGCAAATCGCCCATATCCAAAATACGGCTGGCGATTCTGTCGGGATGGAACGGCTCCAAAGCTTCAATTTTTTCACCCATACCGATAAACTTGATGGGTTTGCCGGTAATTTCTCTTACTGATAAAGCAGCACCGCCGCGAGCATCACCGTCCGCCTTAGTCAGGATCACCCCGGTCAGCGGCAAAGCCTGGGCAAAGGCTTTAGCAGTGTTAGCCGCATCCTGGCCTGTCATGGCATCAACGACAAAATACGTTTCAATGGGATTGGTCAGAGCATGTAACTGCTTCACCTCATCCATCATTACCTCATCCACGGCTAAACGACCTGCAGTATCCAGGATCATTACGTCATAAGCTCGCAATTTTGCCGTTTCAAGCGCTTTTGTTGCAATATTTTGCGGCCTATCTGACGGATCGGACGGATAACAATCTACTTCGCACTGCAAAGCAAGAGATTTTAACTGATCCATAGCTGCCGGACGGTACGTATCTACCGACACAAGCAAGACTTTCTTCTTTAAACGCTCCTTAAGGAACAGTGCCAATTTAGCTGCGCTTGTAGTTTTACCGGCGCCCTGAAGACCGGCAAGCAGGATCACAGCAGGAGGCTGACAAGCCAAATTAATCTCAGCCGTCTCCCCTCCCATGGTATTGATGAGTTCGGCATGAACAGCTTTGATAAATTCCTGACCGGGAGTTAGGGATAAAGATACTTCCTGTCCAAGCGCTCTTTCTTTTACTCGATTGGTAAACGACTTCACCACCGGTAAAGCAACATCCGCTTCAAGCAAAGCAGTACGAACTTCTCTTAGCGTATCTTTAATATTTTCTTCTGTGATACGGCCTTTACCGCTGATATTTTTTAAGGTGCGGTTTAATCTTTGAGTAAGGTTGTCAAACATTTGAACCTCGTGTGATCGGAGTTAAGACATACTCTTAGAAAGTTTTATCTGTACTTCCGGGGTTACCTGTTCAAGATACGCAATCGGCTCTCGCATCCAAAATGCGTTCTTGCACAAAATTTGTAAAATTGAATATCAAAGTTTCGAAACTGAGACTATAAAAAAAATGCTCTTTTATCGGATCAGCGCCTAAAAGCCTGATTTTTGCTTCGAGGATATACGGCACCGTTTTGTTTTCACCGACGTTATAATTCCTTTGTCCGGAAACAAACCAGGGTGCGTAGCCAAGGTTTGCTACCAAGCAAACTACATCAGCTGTCAGCAAAAGAACACCGCCGAAGATATCGCAAGAGTTCTATGAGGATCAGCCCCTTAGGCAGGGGAAGCCGTCAATTTCAGCATGGGACTAATTGTATACGAGAGACAACATTTTCGCTCTCAATACTTAACAATGATTTGCTTTGAGCGGAAAATTATACGCAGATCCGTTCATGCGTCTGTCACGCGTTACAATTATCTGATACTGGCAAACTAAAACATGATGAATGAGTTCTGCAGGAACTGTATCTAAAATCTGCAAGCGAAAGCTACTGACGTTTTTATTTGAGATCAAAAGCCGCATTCATTCGGCTGATGACGCACAATGCTTTAAAAAGAGCCAGTTTCTAATTGTAATTTATCTGCTGACTGCGAGCGATCACCTCAGGAGGCAAACGTCTCTTCAACTCCTTTTCCAGATAACGTTGTTTAAGTTTTGAATATTCATCATGATAATCGGCATGATAAAGCCAACCGAATGCTTCTTCATACATAGAAGGAGTTCCGAACCCTCGTACCAACATATCAGCCCACCCCAAACGTCCGCTTTTTGATCCCAAAACGGCAGAAGTATGCATATAACGTTCTGACAACGCTTTATTGCGACTTACCAAAAATCCTTTTTCATAATAAAAAGAAAGACGTTCAAGTGCAGGACCGTAAGCATTGTCTGCTGCTTTTTCTATATACGATAATCCAAGTTCTTCATCTTTTTTTACACACACACCGTTAACCAGCATATCTCCCCAGGCAAACATAAATACAGGCAGTTGCACCAAACGGGCTCTGTCTTCAATATCTGGAGTAAATTGGCAACGATCACGATCTCTCACCACAGAAATAAGTTCATGATCTTCAATAATGCGATTAAGGCTTGATGAAGAATAGACTTCCTCGCTTGCTTCATCCTTCTCAAGTTCGGAACCGATATTTTTAACATCGGCATTGATACCTGCCTGCACAGCAAGAGCCTGTGAACTGGTAACGGCATCATATTTTGCACTCTGCTGCGCCTCTGCCCCAAATACAGGCATGAAACCCAGTATCAAAATGCATAAGGCGATTTTTTTCATGCCCGACCTCGTTATCTTCTATAAATCACATATTATTAACGTACATATCGCATAAAATCTTTAGCTACAGAAAAAAACGACCCCCCTAAGATTACTCAGGAGGGTCTTTTTTATTGACGATCAGATATTACTGATTATCGGCAGCCCACTGCTTACCGAATTCAATT
>JALEXT010000102.1 GCA_022779845.1 Succinatimonas sp. | reverse complement strand
GTCATGGCAGGCATAACCATCATAGGACCTTTGGCTGCTACCATGAGTACGGTAAGTTCACTGCTTATATCCGCTGCTTCTGCCGTAGCCCGCGATCTGACCAAACAGCTTAAGGGACCGCAATACCTTGAAAGTATGACTAATCAGCACTCCAAGCGTTTTGCCATTGCCGTAACATTATTACTCGGGATCATATCCATCGCTTTGGCAATGTACCCTCAAAGCATCGTAGTCTGGGTAAACATGTTTGCTTTCGGCGGACTAGAAAGTGCCTTCATGTGGCCAGTAGTTCTCGGTCTGTTCTGGAAACGCATGAATACAAGCGGCGCTCTTTGGGGAGTGGCGCTCGGACTTGGATGTTACATTCTGGCAATGATCACAGGATTTAAGATCATGAGCTTCCACAGCATACTTATAGGTACCGTGATCGGTCTTTTGGCAAGTATAATCGGCGCCTATTTAGGTCAATTAACGGACGAAAAAACTTTAAGAATTTTCTTCCCTCACAAATTTGCTGATTAATTTTCTAGCGCTAAAATGTTAAGGCCTGTCGTTAAGACAGGCCTTGATGTTTTGGGAGTGGTAATTATGAACTGGAAGCTTTGTCTCGGACTCTTGGTGTTTTTCGCACTCTTGATGTCCTCTTCATACACCTTACTCATTCCCTTTCTGCCTGTTTACCTTGTGCGTGAATTGGGGTCCACTCAGGAAGATGTAAACCTTTGGTCAGGCGTGATTTTTGCCGTAACTTTTGCCATCAGTGCTGTGGTATCTCCGCTGTGGGGACGTCTTTCGGATCGTACCGGCCGCAAACTTATGATGTTACGTTCCTCGGTTTTGCTGGCCGTTTGTTATCTTATAGGCGGCATAGTAGAAACACCGTGGCAACTTTTGGGAATGCGCGCCTTACAAGGATTTGCCGCAGGTTTATGGCCGGCATGTCTTGCCATGCTCTCGGCATATGTTCCCAAAAATAAAATAGGCATTTCCATGGGACTTATGCAATCTGCAAATATATGCGGAGGTATTGTCGGTCCTCTTTTAGGAGGGATCCTGGCAGCTGCCTTCGGAATGAGAAATTCTTTTTTCGTAGGAGCTGCAGGACTTTCTTTAATCACCATACTTACAATAGTCTTCATCAAAGAACCACCCAGAAAAGAAAAAACTTCTGCGGACAAAATTACAAAAATCAAACCACCTTCACTGCTTAAAACCCCGGGCGTGATCTATCTTCTGGTAGCAGCCTGTCTTACCATGTTGGTGATCCAGCAAGTACAACCGGTGATGACGACCTATATTGCCACCTTCGACGGAACCGACGGCAACCGACTTATGTTGATCTCAGGTGCGGTATTCTCACTAGGAGGTCTTGCCGGTGCGTTTGCTGCCCCTTTTTGGGGACGTGCGGGACAGCGTCGCGGTTTTTTCTACACCATGTGTCTGTCGTTTCTGGCCACAGGCATCGTCTCGATCATCCAAGGCATTCCAAACACTCTTTGGATTTTCGCATCCATGCAGTTTATGATAGGACTCTGTTTTTCAGGCATCTTTCCCTCGGCAAACTCTCTTTTAGTACTGCTTACCCCGCCTGAAAGGCGCGGCGAAGGCTTTTCTCTGTTTTTTGCCGCACAACAAGTAGGAGGTGCCGTCGGACCGATTTTGGGAGGGATAACTGCCACACTTTTAGCACCGAAGCTGGTGTTCTTCTCAAGCGGACTCATAATGTTATCGATCGCAACCTTTGTTTTTATCAAAGGAAAGCGAACTTTGTACTTAAATTTAAAGCAGGAGCATGACGGTCATCATCACGATGCATCTTCAAACTACATAGAAAAAATTAAACAGGAAACAGCCGCAAAATTACAGGAAGAAAAAAATAAAAAACAAAATGTTTAAAAAATATTGTTTGATTTTATTAAGTTTTTTCTTTGTAACTCAAGTAATTGCTGCAGATCACCAAGACTGCAGCATAAAAGGGATCAGATTGTACGGAAAGGTGCAGTTTGTTAAAAATTTTGCAGATCTTAAAGTAAAGTTCGTAAAAAGCTTCCCTGATCTTAAAGTACAGTTTGTAGACAGCTTCCCAGATAATTGCGGACAGTGGCAAAAGGTTGATGTTTTTCCTGATTTTAAAGTACAAATCGTGGATTCGTTTGAAGATATAAAAATCCAAAAGGTTCAGAACTTTCCTAGTATGGTAGGAAACTGATTTTCGAAGACTCTTGCCGCACTCCTACAAAATCGTCGGTAATGTTTCCAGCATCCGCTCTGTTGCATATTCGCAATTATTCACGCAATTTACCTTAGCCCCAAATAGAAAAAGGCAGAGTTTTCACCCTGCCCTATTATTAACAATTACGCCAAATTACTTGTTTAAAGCTTGAGCAACCTGAACAGCAATTGCAACGGTGGCACCAACCATAGGATTGTTACCCATACCCATAAAGCCCATCATTTCGACGTGAGCCGGCACGGATGAAGAACCTGCAAACTGAGCATCAGAGTGCATACGTCCCATGGTGTCGGTCATGCCGTAAGATGCGGGGCCTGCAGCCATATTATCAGGGTGCAGGGTACGACCGGTACCACCGCCGGAAGCTACGGAGAAATACTTCTTACCCTGCTCGATGCACTCTTTCTTATAAGTGCCGGCAACAGGATGCTGGAAGCGGGTAGGATTGGTTGAATTACCGGTAATGGAAACGTCAACACCCTCGTGATGCATGATGGCAACGCCTTCACGAACGTCGTCAGCACCATAGCAACGTACGGCAGCACGCTCGGTATCTGAATACTTAATTTCCTTAACGATATTCAGTGCACCAGTGTAGTAGTCATATTTGGTCTGCACGTAAGTGAAACCATTAATGCGGGAAATGATCTGAGCCGCATCTTTGCCCAAACCGTTTAAGATCACGCGCAGAGGAACCTTGCGAGCCTTATTGGCGTTACGCACGATACCGATGGCACCTTCGGCGGCGGCGAATGACTCGTGACCTGCCAGGAAGCAGAAGCACTTGGTCTCATCGCGCAACAACATTCCGCCCAGATTACCGTGGCCTAAGCCTACTTTACGCTGATCGGCTACGGAGCCGGGGATGCAGAAAGACTGCAGACCGATGCCGATTGCTTCGGCAGCTTTGTCAGCTTCCTTGCAACCTTTCTTCAAGGCAATGGCAGCACCGACGGTATATGCCCATCCGGCGTTTTCAAATGCAATACCCTGAATTTCTTTGACAGTTTTGTAAGGATCGAGTCCGAAAGAAGCGCAATATTCTTTGCACTCTTCAACTGACTTGAAACCGTACTCGGCGATCACTTTGTTGATCTGGTCGATACGGCGCTCATAACTTT
>JALEXT010000099.1 GCA_022779845.1 Succinatimonas sp. | reverse complement strand
CTTAAATCACAGCACAGGCTTACGTCTACGTGCAGTTTCTGCTCTTTGACACGCTCTTCTTTTAAGATCCCGATGATACAGTCAAAAGCGAGATCTTCTATAAGTATTCTATCCATCACAAAGCTTTAAGTGAGATCAAAGGCCAGCGCGGGTGCACTTTCACCGTATAATCGCCGATTTGCCCCGCTTTGAAACGCTGCATGCCTGCATAGGCTATCATGGCACCGTTATCGGTACAAAATTCGCGACGGGCAAAGAAGATCTCACCGTGCATTTTTTGCATGAGCTGCTGCAAAGCATTTCTGATGTCGGTATTGGCACTGACGCCCCCTGCAACCACCAGACGTTTCATTCCGGTCTGCTTTAAAGCACGCTCGCATTTATGTTTTAACGTATCTGCCACCGCCTCGGTAAACCCGAGTGCAATATCTGCACGTTTTTCATCAAGATCGTCTTTATGTTCAAGACAGGCATTCAAAACTGCCGTTTTAAGTCCAGCAAAGCTGAAGTCACAGCCCGGGGTTTTAAGCATGGGACGCGGGAAGGCAAAGACTCCAGAATGACCTTTTTTGGCCAATTTTTCAAGCTCGGGACCGCCTGGGTACGGGATCCCCAAAAGTTTAGCCGTTTTGTCAAAAGCCTCACCGGCGGCATCATCGATGCTCTGTCCCAAAAGCTCGTATGATCCCGGGCGCTCCACCTTAATAAGCATGGTGTGACCGCCTGAAATTAACAAAGCTACAAAGGGAAATACTGGCTTGGGATCTTCAAGCATGGGAGCTAAAAGATGACCTTCCATATGATGTACCGGGACTGCTGGCAGATCCAAAGCCTTGGCATAAGCCACCGCTCCCATCGCTCCCGTCAGCAACGCTCCTATAAGCCCCGGGCCTGCAGTATAGGCTACGGCACACAAATCTTTTGGAGTAATCGAGGCCTTTTCAAGTGCCAGTTTTATAAGAGGCACCACTCTTTTGATGTGATCACGACTTGCAAGTTCCGGTACCACTCCGCCGTATTCTGCGTGCATGGCTATCTGAGTGTGCAATACATGCGACAACAAACCTTTTTCATCGTCATATACCGCTACACCGGTTTCATCGCAGGAACTTTCTATTCCCAAGATCCGCATCTTTAAAGCCTCTGAGTATCAAGCTCTGTCTTATCTTTGCTGGGCATCTTAAAAAGCACAAAACAAAGACAAGCTCCAAAAATCATCAAACAAGGGATCATTTTAGCAAAATTCCGTGCCTTAAATTTTTTTGAAACGTTTAGTCGACAAAAACTTTACGCAAAAGAGCAATCAAACGCATGTTCCGCGTATTTCGTCCTGCAATCAAATTTCTGTAGTTTTTTGATTTTTAATAAGATTTTTAAGACAACTTGTGATCTTGCACACAAAAAGCGATTTTTAAGCGTTTTTTTAGGTTTTTAGCCTTGTAAGTGATAGAATAACGCAGTTTTTTAATGTCGCTATGCGACCCCTGTTAATTTAAAAGTGAGGTGGTTTTCCACATGCCAGTCATTAGAGTACGTGAGAATGAGCCGTTTGATGTGGCTTTGAGACGTTTTAAGCGTTCCTGCGAGAAAGCCGGCATTTTAGCCGACGTCAGAGCCCGCGAGTTTTACGAGAAGCCTACTACTATCCGTAAGCGCGCCAAAGCATCTGCTGCCAAGCGTCACGCCAAGAAAGTGGCCCGCGAGAATGCTCGCCACAGCAGACTCTACTGATCTGTTGCCTCTTTCTCAAAAAGACTGACGCATCGTTGCATAACCTCATGGGTATATGCTTCATTTAAAAACGACCGGTTGTGTTATAAAAGCATAACCGGTTTTTATTTACAGGCTTTGAGCACTTTTTAACCAAAAACTTCGATTTGAAAACGCATACAAAGGCACATTGCACATCCAATCCTGCTCTCTTAGATCTGAGAGGGAAAATCTCAGTGCCGAAACCTCGGGGTAACGCTCTTTAAAAGCCTTAAGACTCTTGGATTTAAGATTTTCCTCAGCCTTAACTTCAATGGCAATGATCTTTGAGTCGCTGACGCAGTGCTTGTCTTGAACCAAAAAATCTATTTCTCCGCGGGAATTATCCGCAGACCAGTAATAAGGCTTAAGATCAAGTGCACTTTGCAACTGCTGGCACACAAACTGCTCAGTAAGCGCCCCTTTAAACTCATTAAACAAAGTGTTACCTGCAAGTACGCTTGCAGGGTTAAGACCGGCCATTGCTCCCAAAAGTCCGACATCGGCAAAGAAAAATTTAAATACCGACTGCTTTTGATAGGATAAAAGCGGGATCCCGGGCTTCGTTACCCTCGGAACTTTCACTGCTATACCTGCATGAGTCAACCAAACAATGGCTTCCTGATAATCACGAGCTCTGGCGCTTTCTTTTATTTTTGAGAATATGAAACGTCGGTTTTCTTTAGCCAGATGCTGAGGGATCGATTCAAAGACCGCCAAAACGTGTTCAAGATCTTTTCCGTTTAAATGTTTTGAAATATCAAAACGGTAACCTTGTAAAATTTCTTCTTGCACTGCACGCGCATCCTGCCAGCGCAAACTTTTGCGAAAATGACTTACAACTTCAGGCATTCCGCCTACAAAAAAGTACAATTTGAGTTCTTCACGCAGTTGAGCTGAGTAAAGTTTCAAAAGTTCGGGATCACCGGATGCAATCACTCGCGCAAGTTTTTCTCCGCTTGGTGATGAAGATAGAAACTCCTCAAAACACATGGGAAAAAGCGACAGCATATTGACCTTTCCAACCGGAAAACCGCTACCTTCGTGAACTGTTAATCCAAGCAGAGATCCGGCTGCAACCACGTGAATATCCCGCGCTTCTTCACAAAAATATTTAAGCGATGTCAGTGCACGCGGACATTCTTGAATTTCATCGAAAATCAGCAATGTTTCATGAGCATTAATGGTCACCCCGGTCTCAAAAGACAGAAGTTTTAACAAACGATCAACTCTGAGATCAGAAGAAAAAAGTTCTTTAATTCCGGGGGTTTCGTCAAAATTTACATAAGCAAAATTTTTGTAAGATCTGCGAGCGAATTCTTTTAACAGCCACGTTTTTCCGACTTGTCTGGCTCCTTGTAAAATTAAAGGCTTGCGCTGAGAACTTAATC
Organism: Succinatimonas sp.; assembly: GCA_022779845.1. GTDB lineage: Bacteria > Pseudomonadota > Gammaproteobacteria > Enterobacterales > Succinivibrionaceae > Succinivibrio. Next base: position 1,007 of record JALEXT010000099.1, on the reverse strand, counting down.
TCCATTTTTCAAGCTCTGTCAGCAGTTTTCTTTCCACTTTTACCGCCTGCGATTTGGATTTTTGCTTAATTACGTCCTTATTTTAACCAAAATTGGTCAAATTACGTCCGTAATTTAGCCTTTTTTAGAGAAATTACGTCCTTATTTTCTCCAATATTCGGTTCAAAATATCTCACTGGCGACAAAGCAACGCTCTTTTTTTGAAAACACCAAAGCCATGCGTATGTGAGGAAGCTCAGGAGAATTCTGCTCTCCGTAATGTTTGGTTTTTATCTGCTCTACGGCAATTTTTAACAGTTTCTCAGGATCATCACCTTCTCTGGCATACTTAAGTTCTATGACGAAGTAGCGATTTAAGGCATCCACTTCTATATCAGATCTGCCAAGAGCATTGCTGTTTTCAAAATAAGTACGTTTAAGTCCGCATCCTTTTAGTACCAAGCCCAGTACGGTTCTTAATTCCGATTCATTACTGATGGGGTAATTCTGATACGGAATTGAAAGAAGTAAGGCATTTAAGCACTTAAAAATTTCTTCAGGAGCTTGCTTCTTAAAAGCCAGCAGTAAATTTTGGCTTTGCTCCTGAGTACAGATTTTCTCTCCGTAAAGCTGTGCCATTGAAGATGCTACTTCTTCGTTCGGGTAGTTCACCAAAAAAACTCGGTCACTCAGCTTTTCTTTAATGGTGAGATAACCTGTAAGGATGAGCAAAGCCACATCGTTAAGTTCAGAGATGCTGCGACATGAAGCTAATTCATCTCTGGATACTATTTGATCCTTACCGTAATCGGAAGGATCTTTTAAGCTGTGAGATTTCAGGTAGTTTAACAATACCACAGTATTTCCTGCAGTTTCGTACCAGAAACTCTCAAACTTCGGAGTGGCTTTGGCGAGAAAAGACAGTACCGACCAAGGGTTAAACACGTGAGTGGCTCCGTCTTCATCAAAACAAAAGCCGTCGTAATGCCTTTTCATCTGCAAAAGACATTCATCAAAGCTCAACCCCA
>JALEXT010000190.1 GCA_022779845.1 Succinatimonas sp. | reverse complement strand
TTCCCAGATCTTACTCACCCGTCCGCCACTCGTCTGCAAAAGAAGCAAGCTTCTCTCCAGTTACCGTTCGACTTGCATGTATTAGGCCTGCCGCCAGCGTTCAATCTGAGCCATGATCAAACTCTTCGATAATTTGAAAAGGTTTGATGTTTTTTTGAGTATCCTTCAAGCTAAGGTTTTTATTTCCTCAGCCCTTCTTACTCTCTTTGTTTCCCTCTCTTCGAGGGCCCACACAGATTGTCCGTACTTGTTTTTAAAGAACTTTCTCCCTCACTGCTTCGGTGAGGCGGCTGTCTTACGACAACGAGATGGCATTATAGACATTTTTTTTGGGGTGTCAACGTTATTTTTTAAAAAATTTTAATTAAATTTAATCTTTTTGAATTACTGTTTGATTTACAAACTATTTTTTACAAATAAAAAAAACCGTCGTTTTCGGCGGCGGTTTTACAAATATTCAGTTCATAAAGTTAAGAGATCAGCTTTGTCTCTCGCTTACCTTGAGTTTACGATCTGCATCCAATTCCAAAATATAGTGCTTATCAGGCATCACCTGTCCTGAAAGCAACATGGACGAAAGCGGATCTGCAATCTCATTTTGGATCACGCGACGCAAAGGACGGGCTCCGAACACAGGATCAAACCCTGCCGTAGCTGCATAATCTGCAATATCCTCCGACATTTTGATATCGTAACCGTTGCTCTGCATACGCTGTTCCAAAGTCTTGAGCTGAATGGCAGCAATGGCTTTGATGTTGTCATGATTCAAAGGATGGAACACTACCGTTTCGTCGATACGGTTTAAGAATTCAGGTTTGAAATGCTGTTCCAAAACCGAAAGCAACTTTCCTTTGAGCGTATCGTAATCACTCTTTCCCGCTTCCTCCTGGATCATCTGTGATCCCAAATTGGAGGTCATGATGATCACCGTATTCTTAAAGTCAACAGTACGTCCCTGACCGTCTGTCAAACGCCCGTCATCCAAAACCTGCAACAAAATGTTGAACACGTCAGGATGAGCCTTTTCAATCTCATCAAGCAAGATCACCGAATAAGGACGACGCCTTACCGCCTCGGTCAAATAACCGCCCTGCTCGTATCCCACATATCCCGGGGGAGCACCGACCAAACGCGATACCGAGTACTTTTCCATAAACTCCGACATATCGATACGAACCATAGCCTTTTCAGTATCGAAAAGAAATTCTGCCACGGCCTTTGAAAGCTCAGTCTTACCAACGCCGGTAGGTCCCATGAACAAAAACGAACCGATGGGGCGATTAGGATCCGACAGTCCGGCCCTGCTACGCCTTATTGCATTTGCAATGGCATTTACTGCCTCATCCTGACCGATCACGCGCTTGTGCAAAGCATCTTCCATATGCAGAAGCTTGGCACGTTCGCCTTCGAGCATCTTCGACACCGGAATACCGGTAGCTCTGGAGACAACTTCGGCGATTTCCTGATCGGTTACTTTGTCTCGAACCAATTCAAGATTTTCACCTGATGACTTGGCTTTGCTGCTTTCCTCTACCTGTTTTTGCAAAGCAGGAATGGTGCCGTACTGCAACTCACTCATCTTTGCCAAATCACCGGTACGCTTGGCTACGTCAAACTGATGTCTTGCTTCGTCTAGTTTGATCTTGAGTTTCTGCGTACCTTCAAGCTGTAACTTTTCACGCTTCCAGATTTCACCCAATCGCGAGTATTCACGTTCGTTTTCTTCGATCTCCTTATCAAGATCTGCCAAACGTTTTATGCTGGCTTCGTCGCTTTCCTTGGACAATGCCTGACGCTCCATCTTAAGCTGAATAAGCTTATGATCGAGTCTGTCCAAAGGTTCAGGCTTGGAATCTATCTGCAACCTGATTGACGCTGCGGCCTCATCGATAAGATCAATAGCCTTATCCGGCAACTGTCTGTCGGTAATATAACGATTTGACAAGGTCGCTGCCGCCACGATCGCAGGATCGGTTATTTGCACGTGATGATGGATCTCATAACGCTCTTTTAATCCGCGCAGTATGGCAATGGTATTTTCAACCGAAGGCTCTGCCACAAACACCTTCTGGAAACGACGTTCCAAAGCCGCATCCTTTTCGATGTACTGGCGATATTCGTTAAGAGTGGTCGCACCGACGCAATGCAAAGCCCCGCGCGCCAATGCAGGTTTCAACATATTGCCAGCATCCATGGATCCTTCGCTTTTTCCTGCTCCGACCACGGTATGCAATTCATCGATAAAGAGGATCACCCTGCCTTCTTCTTTTGCAAGATCGTTCAAAACACCTTTCAAACGCTCCTCAAACTCACCGCGATATTTTGCACCGGCTATCAATGCTCCCAAATCAAGGGACAACACCTTCTTGTTGCGCAAACCTTCCGGAACTTCGCCTTTTACAATGCGCTGAGCCAATCCTTCTACTATGGCGGTTTTACCTACACCAGGCTCACCGATCAAAACAGGATTGTTCTTAGTACGACGTTGCAAAACCTGCATGGTACGACGAATTTCTTCATCACGACCTATAACCGGATCCAGCTTTCCCTTTTCTGCAAGTTCGGTTAAATCTATGCAGTATTTCTTCAAAGCACCGCGATTGCTTTCGGCATTTTCATCGTTAACATTCTGCCCCTGACGTATTTCCTTCAAAGCCTTGTTCACCTTTTCCAGAGTCAGATTGCAACGTGAAAAAATATCTTTCAGCTCAGGATCTCCTTCAATGGCCGCCAACACGAACATTTCAGAAGAAATAAACTGATCGCCGTTTTGTTGCGCAAGTTTGTCGCATACATTGAGCAATCTTCCTGCCTGCGGCGAAATCTGAAGATCCCCGCCTGCCCCCTTTACCTGCGGCAACTTATCCACTGCTTTGTTGACAAGGATCTCCAGTGCTTTCGGATCAGATCCTGCCAAAGTTATCAACGGGCGAACCGTGCCGTCCAGCTGGGCAAGCAGTGCAGACATGATATGAACCGGTTCTATGAACTGGTTATCATGACCTACGGCGAGTGACTGAGCATCAGCCAAAGCTTCTTGGAACTTGGCTGTAAATCTGTCAAGACGCATTACATGCCTCCATAAAAAATTACTTTGTTTTTAATCTCTTGCTGAAAAACACATGGGGGTATGCGGGGGGCTTTTAAAGTACGTTTTGAACAAAATCATTGCAAAAAAAATGCAACTGCTTCATTTTCCAGACAACGAATTAGATATGAAGAAAATCGGTGATCCGTATGATCGGATCCTCAAAAAATTTTGAAGATCCGTTGCTTTCTTGCATTACGGAGAAACATCAAGTCGCTTGTTTTAAAACCGCAGTGTAAATCACGTCTTCAACGCAGGGCAATCACCGTTGCCATGCGTCCTGTCACTGCGTTGCGACGGTATGAAAAAAACCGCTCCCTTTCTCTGAAAGTATCACAACCGCTGTGAACAATTTTCGTTATTTCAGCACCGCTTTGCATAAGTGCCATGGCTGTCAGATCCGGCAATGAACATAGTAAACGATCGGCTCTTGATGATTTGAATGCCGCAGTTGCATCAGCCCCCAAAGAACGCACGAATTCTTCTTGTACTTCAGGACCTACTTCAAAGGAAAGCGGTCCTATACAAGGCCCGGTGTAAGCCTCAAGCGGACTTTGCGATAATTTACGAACAAGAGACACCGTATTTTGCACTATTCCGTGTGCCAACCCTTTCCATCCGCAATGTACGGCGGCACAAACGGTACCGTCGGCTGTTTGCAAGAGTAAAGGCAAACAGTCTGCCGTCATCACTGCCAGCCCCAATCCTTTCACATCGGTGACAATAGCATCGCATTCTGGGATAAGCTTAGGAACTTTTCGTACCAGCACGGCTTTCGTTCCGTGAATCTGATGCATAAAAACACAGCGATGTCCGAAATCATGCTCAAATATCTGCCGGTTTTTCTTAACAAGAAGCGGATCATCGCCTACATGATCCCCTAAGTTCAAATAAGCATAATTGCCGGTACTTTCGCCGCCTCTGCGCAGACTGAACGCGGCATCGGCTTTTTCAAAGCAAGAGATATGTTCAATACAATCAATATTCATCGGGATGATCTTTTTTGTCCTGACGCAAAGCTTCTATGAGATCTTCAAAGTCTTTAGGTCGGGGAGCATCAAAACTCAAATTTTCTCCGCTTGCAGGATGTTTGAATTCAATATGAGCTGCATGCAAAGCCTGACGTCTGAAAGAACGCAAGGTATTGGCAAAAGCGTCAGAAGATCCCTTTAAAATTCTTAAACCGCGGCCGTACTGAGGATCCCCTATAAGGGGATGATCGATACTTGCAAGATGTACACGGATTTGATGAGTTCTGCCGGTTTCAAGCCGCAACCTTAAAAGGGTATGAGCTCTGAACTGCTCCATCACACGATAATGAGTCACCGCTTCTCTTCCCATTCCGTCTGGAACAACTGCCATACGGGTACGATTTGAAGGATCGCGAGCGATATCTCCTTCAATAGTGCCGCCTGCGGTAATAAGTCCTTCTGCCACCGCCTCGTACTCACGCACTACGTTGTGTTTGCTGATGGCCCTGGTCAATTTAATTTGAGCCAACTGCGAAAGAGCTATAACCATCAACCCCGACGTATCCTTGTCAAGACGATGCACAATCCCGGCTCTGGGCAAAGCTGCCGTTTGCGGATAACGGAACAATACCGCATTCATCACCGTTCCGTCGGGAACTCCGGCACCTGGATGAACCACAAACCCTGACGGTTTATTTATGACGATGAGATCATCATCTTCGTATACCACATCCAAAGGAAGATCCTGAGGTTTGGCTTCCACCGCATTTTCTTCAGGGATCTCAAGTTTTGCGTTTTGTCCTGAACTTACTTTAAAACTCGGCTTAATAACTTTTTTTCCGTCAAGTTCGACCATACCGTTTTGAATAAACTGTGTGATCACGGAACGCGAGCGGTCGGGACAAAGCGCCGACAAGGTTGCATCCAACCTTTTACCGTGAAATTCATCGGTCACACAAAAAGTAAGGATCTTAGTCATATGTATATAGGTCCTCAGGTTATGGTCGCATTGCGACCCCGTAAATCTGTTAAACTGGGGTATTATAGTACCAAGGCTTTTTGGTTATTTTGAGAATAGCAGTCACACAACGATGCTGAACAAATTCTTTTTAAGCGCAATTTGCGCCTGTGCAATAGCAATCTCTGGTTGTCACTCCGACGCAGAAAGCGTCAATAAGGACAAAGTTCCGGATCTGTCGGCGTCTTCGCTTTACCAAACGGCGAAGGCCAGTATGGCTGACAGTAATTACTCCAAAGCCCGTCAATATTTGGAAGCTTTGGATACTCGCTATCCTTTTGGTGAATATACCGATCAGGTACAGCTTGATCTTATTTACGTATATTACAAAAGTCGCGAAACCGAACTTGCAGAAGCAGCCGTCAATCGTTATCAGCGCATCAATCCTACTTCCATATATGCCGATTACGTAGCATATATGAAAGGACTGATCGCCATGCAAAAACGCGGTAATCTCATTCAAGAGTTCATAGGATTAAACCGCGCACAAAAAGATCCGAAAGCATATTACGAAGCTATAAAAATCTTCTCGGACTTCATGCAAAGTTATCCTGATTCACCTTACGTCAATGATGCACGTCAGCGCATTCTTTTCATGAAAGATCAGTTGGCAGAGCGTGAATATCGAATTGCAGAGTATTATCGCGAACGCGGTGCTTACCTCTCTTCAGCACGTCACTGCCAAAGCATCATTTACTCCTATCGTGATACCAAATGGCTTGATAAAGCCTTACATCTTTTGGCTGACGATTATGACAAGCTGAATCTTACCGTACCGGCTGAAAATACCCGCAAGGTGATCACAGCTTCTTTTGGAAACTGAATGTGAAACGTTAAAAATCAGCCTGACTCTGTCAGGCTTTTTTCTTTCGTCAAGTCAATGATTTTCCCGTGTTTAGGACCATTGAGAGCTGAAAACCGCTTATCTAAGCGGTTTAGCTCAGATTTTGGATTTTATCTTATAGGGGGTGCATTTTTCAGAGCATACCTTGTACCTTCTCAAGGTATTTGAGGTGATTTTGGGAGAGCATGATCTCGTTAGGGTATGTTTTAAGCCCCAGTTTAGTTTTCAACTCCGCCATAGTGTTGTAGATGTTAAGAGGTTTGAGTCCTACTGCTCTGATAATTGAATCCAGATCATCCGGTTGAGAATTACGTTTCCAAAGTTCCTGAAGATCTGGAACACCTGAGGATAAAACTTGGGTATGAACTCTTGGATATCAGACATACCAAGGAGAGCAACTTAAAAGACGGCGCCACATCCAGGTTGGTACGTCTTTTAAATTCAAACGGTTCTGAGGAGTTTTACCTAGCCGTAAAAAGACTGCAAGAACTCTTAAAAGG
>JALEXT010000081.1 GCA_022779845.1 Succinatimonas sp. | reverse complement strand
TTGCGTTATCGATCAGCAAAAATTTGAGCGTTTTGGCTCTGCCTGTCTTAAATTGAATTCACCGGTACATGCAGTGTTCAGATTTTATAAAGATCCGCAGGGATTGCGCAGTATTGCTGGTTTTGTCGAATGTGAAAAAGCAGTATTGAGGTGTCAGCGTTGCGGCGGTGAGTTTGAAACTTCGATAAAGTCAGAATTTTGCTCGTCGTGCGACGCCAAAAAAGCCGAAAGTTTAAAACTTTCTGACAAGTACGATTTGGTTGAATGCGAACCGTCAGGAGATTTCAGAATTTTGGATTACCTTGAGGATTGCCTGCTGTTGGAATTACCTTATGCACCGAAGCACGAAGAAGGAGATCCTGCATGCAAAGCGGGTAACAACTGGACCTACGGAGATCCCATTCCTGAAAGGCCCAATCCTTTTGCCGCCTTGGGGGAACTTAAGGGACAATTAAAGTAAGAGTAATGGCGGCAGGCTGTTGATATCGAAAATAGTCAAAACAATCCGGCGGTTGCGATTCGTTTGCGGTATTTTATTTGAAAACAACAAAGCATACGTGTATAATGACGCGCTTAGAGTTGCTCGCATGAGTGACTGTAATTGATACGTATACAGCAGAATGTTTTGAAAATTCTGCAAATTTCTAGAAATTTAGGAGATTAGACATGGCAGTTCAACAGACCCACCAGTCCCGTTCACGCCGTGACAAGCGTCGTACTCACGATGCTTTGACTGCAGCTCAGTTATCTGTGGATAAGACTTCAGAGGAAGTTCATATTCGTCACAATGTCACCGAAAACGGCTATTATCGCGGTGTGAAGTATGATCTTCAGCCTGCAAAGCCCTTGGAGAAACGCAGCTAATCCTGCCGTGACCTTTTTTTAAGATAAGCTTATCATCGGAGCGGGGTGTTTTAGGTTAAACCTGAACACCCCGTTTGTATTTTGGTAAAAGAAAAAAACATTACCGTGGCCTTGGACGGAACCGGCGGCGATAGAAATCGTCAGGGCGGGATCGTTAAAGCCGTAGAATTTGCGCTCACTCTTTATCCTGCGTTGAAGCTTGTGGTTTTCGGTTCAATGGAACTTAAGGAAAAACTTGAGCACGGCAGATTTGATCGCAGGCGTATTACTTTTCATCAGGCTTCGCAGTGTATTCCTCAGGATGAAAAAGCTCGCAATGTGCTTGAAGGATATCAACACTCTGCCATGCGTCTTGCCGTAGAAGCAGTAAAAAACGGTGAAGCCGATGCCTGTGTATCTGCAGGCGGTACCGGACCGTTGGTAGCACTGTCAAGACATATTTTAGGAACTATAGGTTCCATGCGACCTGCTTTGTGTGCAAGATTGCCCGCAGGCGGTTTCAAGCGTTATGCCCTCATGCTTGACATGGGAGCCAACGCCACTTCTTCAGCTCAGGATCTGCATGATTTTGCGCTGTTGGGAACAGCTGCGGCCAAGGTATTATTAAACAATGAAGAACCGCGTACCGCTATTTTAAATATAGGCACAGAGCAGGGAAAAGGTAATGCTCTTGTTCAGGAGACACGTCACCTTATCGAAAAGGATCAAAATCTGTTATCTGAAGGTTTTTTGGAAGCAAACCGCTTGTTTTGCGGAGATGCAGATATCATTGTGACCGACGGCTTTACCGGTAATGTTGCGCTGAAGGCTGCAGAAGGGGTTGCTTCGATTTTTGCACACGGTCCTTTCTTTAAACGTTTGCTGGCAAAAATGTCATGGCCTGAGTGGCTTATTCCTTGGCAGTACAACGGATCTTTGTTGTTAGGGGTAAACGGAGTGGTGGTAAAAAGCCATGCTAACGCTCCCGAGCAGGCTTTGGCAGTAGCAATGGTTGAGGCTGCAAAAGCAGTATCGAGCGGTCTTTACGACAGCTTAAGAAACGATCCGATCTTGGAAAATAAAGCACGTTAGCATGATCACAGATTTAAAGGTAATGAAACGTGTCAAAAAAAGCCGGTGACAACCTCAAATTGTAGATACCTGCGGCGTTGATATGACAAATTACAAGGAAGGTAGCGCATACGCCGTATTTGGTAAAGCTTTCTACAGTTTGAAGTTTGTCTGCAACGAAGATCGTTTTGGTGCTATCTGCAGAATATATGCTTTTGGCATTTGTTGAGTCAGAGTCATATGCGTGCTAGAGAGCATCGTTGCCTGCAGAAAGTGTCATTATTTTTTTATGTTTTTTATATGCTCAAACAATGTGGGTAGTTGTTTGTTACGGACTTGATTAGGTGTAATCATGGCAAAAACAGCGTGTTAGATTTTGAATGAATAAAACTCCTGTTTCTCTTGTGAGATAAGAAGAAAAAAACATATATAATACGCCCAGCTCTTTTTACAATTTGGGATCTTAAATATGCATCCGATGCTTAACATCGCTGTACGTGCGGCGCGTGCAGCGGGAAATCTTATCGCCCGCAATATAGGTCAGCAGGGACAATTTTCCGTTGAGGAAAAAAAGAAAGACGATTTGGTTACCGACATCGATCGCGAGTGCGAACGTACCGTGATCTCAGTGTTGCAGAGATCCTATCGTGATCATGCTTTCTTGGGGGAAGAATCCGGTCTTACCGGTAATGCCGAATCTGAATTCCAATGGGTGATCGATCCTATAGACGGCACTACCAATTTTGTACAGGGTATAGGTCACTGTGCCGTTTCCATAGCTTTAAAACGTGCCGGTAAGACGGAAGTAGCCGTAGTATTTGACCCGATGATGAATGAAATGTTTACCGCAGCTCGCGGTGAAGGTGCATCATTAAACGGACGTCGTATTCGCGTAGCTTCTCGTACCTCACTTGAGGGTGCTTTGATCTGTACGGCATTCCCGGTGCGTTATCGTGAACGCATGGGCGCTTATCTGGAACTTTTCTCCAATCTCATTGATCATTGCGCTGATATAAGACGTACGGGATGTGCCAGTTTAGATCTGTGTTATGTCGCCTGCGGTCGCTTTGACGGTTATCTTGAACAGGGCTTGAAGGCTTGGGATTTTGCAGCAGGAGAGCTGATCGTGCGTGAGGCTGGCGGATTGGTAACCGATTACACGGGTACTCCAGGATATGTCAAGAGCGGCAATATACTTTGCGGCAACCCGAATGTGGTCAGAGCATTGTTAAACGTGTGCAATCCTCAGGAATTGCCTGCTATTTTGCGTTGATTTCTAAATCATGCTGGGGCGATTTTTATTGCCCCTTATTCATTTTGATCCGTTCTAAGACAAATCTGGATTTTTCCAAAATTTGATCATGATCAAGTTTAAAAAAATGCAGATTGAATATTAACTCTTTGAAAAACCATGTTTAAACCCTGAAAAGTTCAACTTTTTGGCTGAATCCGCCAAGCGTTGAAAAAAGCTGTCTTTGTAAATGGCATACTTGTTTTTGCAATTTAATACAGTACATTGCAGTCAGACGGATTTAAACATGGCTAAGAACGACGACAAGCAAAATTTACCTTTTTTAAAGGTTAGCAATTCAGAAAAGCATTTCCTGCCACAAGATCCTCTTTTTAAAGAGGTGTTCACAAATAAAGAATTCATAAGATCGTTGCTTACTGAGCTTCTTCCCATCAGAAGTCTTAATTCTTTGGATTTTTCAAAAATGGAACTCATGTCATCAAATTTTGTTAGGGACTCTTTGGATATAAAAAAACTAAGAGAACTCTACAACGATTTGCTCTGGCGCATAGAATGGCAAGAAGGTAGCTACACCTATCTTTGTCTTCTGCTTGAAATGCAGTCAAAACCTGATGTAAGCATGGCCAAAAGGATAGCTGATTATATTTTGGGACTATACAATCACCTTGAGAGCGGAGGAAAAATCAAAGCTAGACAACGCTACCCTTTTGTATTGCCGGTTGTAATCTATAACGGAGGTCGACGATGGAATGTTCCGTTAAATCTTGGAGAGCTTATAGCAGATGTTCCCAAAGATCTGGAACGTTTTAGGATCAATTTGCCATACGAACTTATAGATATAAGACATTTTAAAAAAGCCATTTTAAAAAACGGAGTTAGCTCCTGGTTTATAAGGCTTTTAAACTCCGAAGGATCAGATGATTTCACAAAAGCTGTAAGGAAATTGCAGCAGCTTTTGAGTAGAAAAGATCAAAGAGCAATACACAAGATCCTGACGTTTTTGATAAGCTATTTAAGAGAACAAAAAGAGCTTGAAGCTCAAGACGGTATGGATGTTTTAGACGAGGTCGATGAGAGTACTATGACAGATGATTGGGTCGTGGCTTGGTATAAAAGAATAGAAAAAGGCGATAAAGCCAAAGAAGCAAAACTCAAAGCAAAATGTATGGCCGAGGGCAGAGCAGAAGGACGTGCAGTAGGCAGAGCAGAGGGTCGAGCAGAGGGGCGAGCAGAGGGCGAAGCAATCGGAGAGAAAAGAGGGAAAACTGAAGGCAGACTTGAAGGTATATTGAACGCAACCCTTTCAAATCTCAAAAATCTTGTTACTTGGCGTTACGGCTCTGTGCCGTCTGAGGTTTCAGGTTGTCTTGATGCCAAAAAAAAGGATCTGAGTTTTTTGGAGCAGGCTATGAAATGGGTGCTCGATTGTCCGAAAATTGAAGATTTTAAAAAGAAGTTGAAGGAATATGACGGATCTGCCGATGCAGTCTGAGCAACAAAATATAGGGGATTTATTAAGTCCCCTTGAGTAGGTAAAAGAGTATTTAATGAGAGTAGCGGTATACTTCTAAAAGTCTAGGTTTCTCTTTTCCGAACAGTTCTTTTACCTGAGCTAAAAAAAGTTCGGCTGTGGCTATACTGTCCCATAGAGCGTTGTGCGCTTCATAAGTAGGAAAATTACGTCTTTTTCGGATCTCAGATAATGAGTATTCATTTTTGCGACCTGTCGGCTGGTGTAATTTTCGTTCTATATTAAATGTATCGGCAAAGATCATGGGTAATTCCATTTCCTGGGTAAGACCGATTGCTTTTTTTAAAAAAGTACTTTCAATGATCCCGCAGTGAGTGATCACTACCGCCCCTGCAAGCATGTCCATCAGTGCATTCATTACCTCAGCCGGATCTTCTCCTTTTGCCAGTTGTTCCGGTGTTAGCATGTTGATCACCGCAGTTTGTTTTTTTACTGAAACAGGATTTTTCAGCAGGTGGTGAAATGAACTTGAAAAATCTATGCCGCCATTTTCTATGGATATGCCTCCTACCGATAATACCGTGTCGTGCTCGAAATTAAGTCCGGTGGTTTCAAAATCAAGAGCGATCAGTCTGCAGTCACGCAACAAGGTATTTTCATTAGGAAGTTCTATATCGTAAAAACGTTGCAAATTACTCGGAAAATTAGGCATTTTTACGGTCTTTTGACAACGTTTTCTTACTTTATCAACAGGATGAAAAAAAGCATCGAACATATTTATTTAACCGAAAATTCCTCTGCTTGGTGCAAAACGAACTAAAGCCGCAGCCTGATGTCTTGAGATGATCCTGAAGGCATCTCTTAAATGATTACGTTCAAATTGAGTAAGCTCTGAGGGATCAATCGAATTTGAAAGCGGCTGGTGTTTTTTTATGGAATCAAGCTGGTGACGCAATCTTACCGTGTTTAAAAATTCATATGCTTCGCTAAGTTCTCTGCAGTCTTCCTGACGCAAAAGCCCGGCTTTTGTAGCATCGTTCAGTCTGGTTACCGTATCTGTAGCGGTACTGTTTGCTCCCAGTGCATATAAACGTGCCAATTCGATGATGAGGTTTACCGCCTGACTTTTGATATTAAGACTTTTGGTATTGTTGCCGTCTTTGGTGAGAACGAATTGTCTGAATGTACCCAAAGGCGGAGCAACGGCTGTCGAAACCTCGCAAAGCAAAGCCAGAAAACGGGTATTTCTCTGGACGGTATTCAAAAGATGTTGTTTTAATTTGTTTACTAAAAATTCATCGCCAAAGAGCAGACGTATATCAAGAAAGACCAGGCTGTTTAAGAGGGATGTTGAGGCAGTGTCGGAGATCCATTTACTGTAATATTCGCTCCAATCCTGATATGAAACCCGCCATTTGGGATTTGAAGCCATGTAATTTCCCTGACATAAAGGGTATCCGCATCTGTCAAGGGCCGTACATACTTCTTGTGCAAGGGTAGAAAAATAATTTGCTTCCGCAGCATTAAGCGGTCGTTCCGTAATGATAGCGTTGTCCTGATCAGACAGTAACTGGATCTCGCATCTTGCCAAAGATCCGGCTGCTACGAAAGCAAAGGCACAAGGGGCAGGACCTAATTTTGCAACGGTCATCCTTAAAATGCGATCGCAAAAGGTATCGGCAATTTTCGACATGGTACGTTGTACTGCATAAGGCTGCATATCGGCTTCGAGCATACTGCTGAATATACCTTCAGTACGCTTGGAAAGTTCTGACAATTCATCTAGTGTTTGTGCGTTTTTAATGTCGCGTATGAGATAAACTGCTTCAAGCGCGCTGTTTTGTAAAAGTTCGGTAGTAGTTATAAGCCCTTTAATAATCCCTGCATCAGTAACCGGTATGCAACGTACGTTGTGTTGGATCATAAGTTCCAAAACAAGATCAAGCGGCTCTGAAGCATCGACGGTGATCACGTCTTCGGTCATTATTTCAGATACTTTGGTGGAATACGGCAAGGCTTTGGCAACTAAACGCTGAGCTATATCTGAGGCAGTGATCACACCTGAAATTTTGTCTTTATCAACTATGACAGCAAGATAACTGTGATGCTTTGAAAGTTCACAAGCTGCGTCCTGTGCGTTGCAATCGGGAGTAAGCATGGGCGGCGCGTGACGACATACCGAGCCTGCTGTTCTTCCTTCTAAAAAATTACTGCTATTTTTGCCGTCATTATGGGTTCCTGACAATCTTACCCATTCTTCTTTGTTAAAGTACTTTTCCACAGCATG
>JALEXT010000069.1 GCA_022779845.1 Succinatimonas sp. | reverse complement strand
CATTGCCCGGTTTGAATCTCCTTCCAAATTGAAAACGGCATCACCTTCAAGTCTGGCACCTTCCTCAATATTGACCGCTCTTACCTCATACTTTCCGTTTAACTCGGTATTTCCGGCAAGCAAATTCAAAACTATACTGTTTGCTCCTGTGATATTCCCGTCATAAGAGAAGGAGAAATCATGATCAGCTCCGTAAAGCTTTCCAGCATTTAAGGCTTCACCGAAGGTAACGGTAGTCAGAAGATCGTCACTGCCGTCGTATTGCAACAAATCATTGTAAGGATCCCATTGCGAAACGATGTCACCGTAAATTTGGGCACCGTTAACAATATGTATATTTTTGACATAAGCGTTTTTAGCTATGGTTACGGCACTGCCTTTTCCTGCGATCACGCCGCCTGCGACGAAATCATCGACCAGAGCACCTTTAAGCTCGGGCAAGAGTTCCTGATCTTCAAATTTATCTTGATCTTCATCCCAACTGCTTCTGATATATGATCCGCGATACTCGGCTTTGTTACCCAAATTATTATCGCCGAAATCAAAACGTACGGCATCCCCGTGCTCACCCAAAGCGCTGACATTTCCCAAGACAACGGCACTGTGCTCTTTACCGTAGGAAACAAGCAGACCGATGCCACCAACACCGTCTGCGCTTACCCTGCTTTCTTTTGCAACGGTAATGCCGTTAGAACTGCCGTCTACGCGTATACCTATTCCGTACGCACCGGAACTTAAGATCTGAGCTTTCTGTACTATATCGTTATAACTTCCGTATACATGCAATCCTATGCCGTAAGATGTAGCATTGCTCATGCCTTCAAGCCATTGCCCGTCTTCAGTTCGCGCATAATAAGGATTATTATTTACAAAACTGCGTCTTTTATCTGCAGTTCCAGAGTTGTAAACGGAATATCCGAACATATTGCGCCGGTCAAACGTGACTCCGCTGTCTTGTAATACGGCAAGTTCAGCCTCCATCAGCACATTCCAATTTCGGTATGACTGATGACTCATCTGGGCATTTTGCAGTTCTATGTGCGAAAAATCAGGGAAAAATATGTAATTCCCCTCATCGTTAGGCGTTTCTTCAAGTCCGTTGACGGGCAAGCCCGGGACGACATAAGACACATTGGCATCAGAAGATGTTGCAATCAAAGCTCCGTTTAAAACTTCCTGCACATGGCTGCCGGTAAAATACACGCCGCAATTGCTACCTCCGGTCTTATCTATCACGAAATAGCTGCCGCCGTCATCCTCGCCTATGCTGTCTTTATCTATTATTCGCATCCCGGGCTGCGGCGCATTACCGTTAAGATCCCTCAATCCCCTTTCAAAAAAATTGAAGATGTCGCCGGAAGCACCGAAATAACCCACGATCCCGTTATCAAGATCCTGAGGATCAACTCTCTTGTCTGCAAATGAGCCTATACCCAAAGCATGTGACATTTCGTGGATCAAAGTAGAGGTCAGATCAGACAAAGATCCGTCTTCACCGCCGTAGCTTAGATTGTGCATCACCCCTTCATACCACCCAGATTGAGACGCCCCTGAGCCGCGGTTTATATCTATGGCAGCCATAGCTTCGTCATAGGCATTACCTGAATCACCAAAATAATTGCCCATAAGTGCCGCGCTAAGTTCGGTATAACCGCTGTATTTTCCTTGCAATACGGTAAGAGACGACGCTGCGGCATTGTCATCTGCCTGTTTATGACATGCGATCTGAAGAGTTACAGGATACTTGGCTGCGGTATAAGGTGCCAACATTCCCATCAAATAATCAGATGCATACCCCATCGAATCTAAATAGAATTTTGAAAAAACTTCATCGACCGGCTCCGCATTAGGATCATCTCCTTTTTCGTCCTCTTCCAAAACTGACAATAAGAAAAAACGATTGAGAGATACATCGTATTGAGCAAAAGCAGCAGGGGGGATTGCTTGCAAAGCCAAAGTCACGCATGTTGCAAGAACACTACGCTTAAAAACAGGATCCACAAAAATTACCTTTAAATTTTTCCATAAAAACCGCTGATCTTAGAGATTGCAAGTCTAACAAGAAAACAGCAAATAAACACAAAAAGTCACGGAAAGCCTCAAATATACTTGTATGTAAGATGCGTTTTTATATGCAGTTTACGTATATTATTATTTTTTATTAATAATCAAAATTAATAAAAATAAAATTTAATTATTATTAATAAATAATAATATTCGAAATAAATTTGATTAAAAAGTAAATATAAAAATTTAAAGTTTACTATTATTAAATAATAGCAACAGATTATAATATTCAAAATATAACTTTCACCTCATTTGCAGATCGCCGGGTCTTTATGAAAGTTTTAATGCAACTGCTTTCTTAAGTTTTATGAAAGTTTATAAAAGTTTTTATAACTCTTTCATTTTCTTCTGGTATACGCAAAATATATCTGTAAGTATCTTTGTTTGAAGGTTCTTATCTTATCAGTATAAAGTTCATTATTAACAATAAGTTATCTGATTTTTACACAAGTGATATCAGATTTTATCTTTAAGCTTTCTTAAGAATGAAATCTTTGTGATTTTTCTGGAAACATCCTTGCCATAACCAAACGTTTTCGAACACGGGTACCAATGAATTAAAAGTTCTTCCCCCTGACTTTCATAAACTGCGAACCAAAAGCCGTGATCATGATCAGGAGATCCTGAATTTTTTAAAGGGAACTAAATCTCAAGCTGCTCGTTGACAGCAAACCTGCGTTGAAAAAACAGAGGCACAAACCATTCCTTAATATTCTTATTTTTCTGTGATTTGCTTTAAGACAATACCTAAGGCCGATAAGTGATCAGATCTTTTACTCAGGCAAAAAAATTCCCCTGCAGATGGAGCTTCCGCAGGGGATGTAAGAAAGTCTTAACTTTTACGTTAAGAACTACAGCAACTTAGGATGACTTAGCTTTAACAAGACTTTGATTTCTCAAAGCTCTCAAAAGCTTCCTCCTTACAGAGGCAAACCGGACAAGTCGTGCCCTTGGTCCTAAAAGGACGTTAAATCTTTAAGCGATCAAGCATATTTGGGTTCATCGCTTTTTTTAGCGGAAAAAGCTCTGAACGGACAAACAGCTGCGGGATTTACCCTGATCATTCTCCCCAACGTCACACTTTTCCCTTCGGAAAGGATCAGTACGGGGTTGAGTAACATCAGTCTTACCAAATCATCGGCATCGAGAGTTTCAAGCACTATGCAGTCCCCTGCTCTGCCGTTTACGGTATACACGGTAACGATGCTTCCGCTTTCAAAAAGCTTTGCGCCTTCAAAAAGTCTGAAATATCTGCTTACCGGAATACTCGGTCTAACAAATCTTTCACAGGCAACGGCATTGATCCCCAGATCAAGACATCCTTTGTCATCCAGACCTAGCTCTGAAAAAGACTCGCGAAACACGGTCAGAAGCCGCGCATCGGCAAGACAAAAAGGTTCTCCTGACAAAGGAGGATTTAAAAGATCACGCATGCGAAAGTGGGTACAAAAAGTTTGTTTGCGACCGTCTTCAGTTTTCAGACTGATGGCCAGACGCTCACCGTTGTAGGTCCAATTCCAGCCCTCAGCAGGTGTCATGATCTTTTTTGTTCCTTATGAAAGTTTCATCTTCATCTCTGCTCATTCTATGAGAAAACTTTCACCGTGTATACACCTTTCTTATTTTATTTTTTAAGGCTGACTAAACTTTAATCGGTTAAGCTTTTTTAAGCTGATTTAAAATCACCGTATTATTAATAACGATTATTTTTATAAATATTTTCCCCTGCCCCGCCCTGTTTTTTTATCAATATCCAAAAATAAAGTGCTATTCAATCAAAGTCTTAAACATGCGATAATACAGCATTGTTTCAGGCTTAGTGCCTTTTGGGGGAAAGCATGCTTTACTTTACGTCGGATCTGCATTTCGGTCATGCCAAGATCATTAAAGACTGCAGACGACCGTTCAGTTCTGTCGAGGAAATGAACGAACTGCTTATCCAATATTGGAACGACACGGTAAAGCCTCAGGACGATGTTTATATTCTGGGTGACTTTGCTTTAAAGCTTTCTCTTGAAGAAACCCATGCGCTTTTTGAAAGATTGTGCGGTCACCTGCACTTGATTTTCGGCAACCATGATCACGAGATCACCAGACACCGCTATTTTTTCCGTGATGTCCTAGAATCGATGCATTCTCTGTCTACCTTGCGCATTATGGGCGACAAACGTCTGATCCTCTGCCATTATCCGCTGATGTTTTGGTGCGGAGATTACGAGGATCGTTTTATTCATCTTTACGGGCACATCCATAACAATGCTCAGGACAACATCTGGGCATCCTACCTGCGCAACGCCTGCAACGTCGGTGTCGACGTAAACAATTATCATCCGGTTTCCTTAGATGAGATCTTGGAAAAAATCAAAGTGCACAACGCTCAATTACCGCTTGATCAGTGTATCAATCCTCCGCTTAACATGCGCAACGGCAAGCTCAGTCTGAACGTATGCCGCAGTGATCTGCCCGTTGCCAATGACGAAGTATTGACTCAGCACAAAGACTGATAAAGAAGATTGATACAAAAAACAGCTTAATAATCATTCAATTAGCCAAAATCAGCCTGAATACGGGATCTTATGACAAAAAGAGGTGTATGCTGTTTTGGTCTTTTTATCTTACATACATTATTAAGAATGTTTTTTAGGTTAAATGGTATGTCAAGTTTTTCCACCCAAACGACGGGATCCTCATGGGCAACTGCCGACAGAGTTGCCAAAATGCAGTTTGAATGCGGTCTTAACCCTTTTCTCAAAGCCTCAGATCCGGCCTGCTCCATTCAAACGCCTAATTTCTTTATCAAAAATTTCGGACTCATTCACCGCTCCATACGTTACAACGTATCATTAAAACCTTACAGCGATGAATGGAAACGCTCTGAGTTGCGCCTTACTGCGCAGATCACCCATTACAAACAGCAAACCAGGCTTTTTCATCATTGCTGTGCCCGCGCGCTGTGCAGAAATTTTGCCGGAATAATCATTAAGACTCCGGATCTTGCCGCTCTGCACCGCGATCACGGATCCATCATCACCGATTACGATTTCTTACACTTTTTCAGGGTGCTTGAAGACACGGCACAAGAATACGGTACGATTTTACAATTCAATAATAAACAGGGAATTGAAATTCCGCGTCCTAAAGAATTGCCGATCTTCCTTTAATTTCCGTAAGCCGTACGATGATATGCCTTACTTAGGTTCATGCCGTAACGTCGATATGTTTTGATGTCATATTACGGTATGAATTGGCAAGTGCTCTTAAATTGTCAGCAAAGATGCTGGATGCGGCATATGCCCCCTGTGTTCCGTTTAACGCGGCGAATACCGGCTCGATAAGGGACTGATATTCCGATAAGGATTGATTTAAAGCCTCGTCATCGCTTGTATCAAGCGATGAAAACAGCGTTTGTATTTTTGCAAGCAGATCTTGATTGGTAGCCTGTTGCAACACCGTTTTGGTGCCGGCTTTTAAATCCGGTTTAAAAAAACTGTTACCTGAAAATGCACGGTTAAAGGCATCGGCCTCATCTTTGCTCATTACCGTGACTTTGTCATAGTAAGGTATTTTGTCGGCAAAATCCGAAGCGGCTATATTGCTCTTTGCAAGATTGGACGCATTGTAGTCAGAAAGCGCCTCAAGATATCCTGAAAAAGCTTTGTTTAACACGGATGCCTGCTCTTGTGAAAGATTGTTTTTGGCAAAACTGTCCACTGCCGACTGTACCAAACTCTGTTTGGCATAATCTTCATAATCAAAAAAAGGTTTTACCTTAAGATCCTGCCTGCACTGCAACATCAAATCATTGCAAGCTTTAAACTCGGCATTTGAAAACGATACCCCGTCGATTACTATTGCTTCTGAACTTAAATTGTCGCTTTGTTTGCTCATAAAGAAGAGATCGGCAGGATAGGAACTTACCTCAGAGCGCGGATCTATTTTTGCCAATGCTTGAGGATCAAGCGCTTTGAGGGTATTTTTCTCGATGACGGTATTCACCTTGCCCTGCTTTTGCAGATCTGAAAAATCAGCTTTTACCCTGTCTTTAGAGATCTTGGTTGCATTAAATCCGGCATCAGCTTTTTTTTAAGGCAGAGCGGACTTGCATCCAACGAGAAGAGATCGATTGCCATGAATAACTCCCTGTTACGTGTCACTACTCTCTTATCGGCAGAAACTCAAAAAACTGAAGATGCGTCTTATGATCAGGGGCGTCGGTACGCTTGGTTACTTTTTCTTTACCGCATGCGGCCAGGTCAGGACTAAAGATCCGTTTTCATCAAAACGGCTGCAATGCGCGATGAGAAACCTTGCGGTAATTCCCGTAAGCAAAGCTGCGGCCAAAGTTCCTTCACGTACGCCGGTAAGGGTATGAAGCACCGTCAGCGACAGGAGCAGCGCCGATGCCACGATGCTGCAGTCAAAGCAGGTTTTGACCCTGCCGAACTCCCATTTGAATACCGTGCTTATGGCATAGACTATCCCCTCACCCGGCAACATGAGCACGTTGGCGATCACCTGCATTGCAACTCCGGTTGAGAGCAACAACTCGCCGCAGGCTAATACCGCTACATTGACAAGATAATGCGAGGAGAGCGTCCATTCAAAAATCTTCTTGACATCCTCCCCTCTCTAAAGAGAGG
>JALEXT010000062.1 GCA_022779845.1 Succinatimonas sp. | reverse complement strand
TGCAAACATTAATAATGACTCTGATCATGAGTCTGAAAACTTGCAAAATGAGATGAGTTCAGCGTTGCAAGTGCCGAAAGCAGAGCCTGTTGCAGAAACAAATGATGATCATGCATTAAATCTTGAACAGGAAAATTCTTCAGAAATAAAAAAAGTACAGGATCAGCAGCAAAAGGAGCACGATGAAGAAAAGGCTGTTTTGCAAACTCAGGACGAGACAAAAAATCCTGATTTAACTGATGAAACCGTGCCGCTTTCTTCAGATGAAAAAAGTTCTTATCAAGAAGATCAGGATGAACCTTCGGAAAAGGCAAGCGATGAGTTAAGTCAAGATGAGTCTTATGCTGCCGAAGATAATGTAAACCAGGCAGAAGGCGTTCCTGAGCAGTTTGAAAAGCCTGATCAGGATGCAACTGATGAGGATGCTTATCTTAAGATCCCTCAGAAAGAATCATCCTCTTTGCAAAGTGTCGAGCATTGGTTTGTTCCTGATGATGAGCAGGATGTGCCCGGTTTGGAATTAGAAGGCGGTAGTTATCCGGACGGTGACAGTCAGGAGGATAAAGCGCAGCTTCCTGATGAAGACAAAGAAAGTGTTCCTCCCGAGGAGCATTGGGATGATTTGGAAAAGCAAAGTCAGGATCAGCAAAGCTACAGTCCTTTTAACTGGACTGTTCCCAAAGGAGAAGATTTTGACGCCCTTGAAAACAGTATCAGCGAAGGTGCATCTGACGAAACGGAGCGTCAGGATAAAGCCGGGGAAAATATACAGACTAAAGATCTGATGCCTGAAAATGACGATTTGAATTTAACATCCGGCGATCAGGCAGACGTCGGGCCTGATGGAGAAAAAATCGATCTTGAAGGCAACTCAAATGATGCTTCAGCTAAGCTAGATATAAATCTTCCCGAGGAGCAGGGCCATTTTTCTGCAACATACGAATCCTCCGATCCGCAAACCGAAGCCATAGTGAAGATGCTGGCCAAAGGGATCCCAGAACAGGAATTAGAAGATCACGACGAGGCTCTCAATGCTCTTGATGATGAAGCTTTGGCAAGAATGGTAAGCGACGAGGTACCCGAGGAGAGTTTCGGCTCTGTTTATGAAAACGGGACTTCGTCTGACAGAAAAAATCGCAGTGAAGGCAGAAATCGCGGTTTGTCAAAAGATGCCGCGGCAGACATTTTAAAGCGCGGTGCTTTTAAAGACGTTTTGAAGGATAGAAAATAATGGAAAATGAAGATGCGTTGCGTGCGTTGGGGATCGGCGATACATCTTATCTTGTCAGTCTTTCAAAAGGATCTTCAAGCCTTGCAGATCCTGAGGCAGCAAAAGCTTTTGAAGCTTTGAAAATTCGGGCGCGAAAAGCAGGATTTGAGCTTAGCGTATGCTCGGCCTATCGCGGTTTTTATGATCAGTTTCGTATAGTTTCAGGAAAACTTGACGGTTCAAGAACGGTTTTGGATGCTGATGAAAAGCCTATGGACATCAGCAAGCTGTCATTAGCTAAAAAGCTTGACGCCGTATTGCGTTTTTCTGCCTTGCCGGGATTTTCAAGACATCATTTCGGTACCGATTTTGACGTATATGCATCCGATCGTCTTCCCTGCGGACAAAAACTGCAGCTTACCTGCAGAGAGTATGCATACGGCAGTTATTTTTTTGAATTCGGGGAATTTTTAAAAGCAAACTTAGAAGAGTTCGGTTTTATCAGACCTTTTTCCGGTTTGGGCTTTGTGGCTGCAGAGCCTTGGCATATTTCATATTTTCCGAAGGCAGAACGTATGGTAGCTTCGTTCGATTATGAATTGGCGCTGTTACAGCTTAAACAAACCGGAGCTTACTGGGCTGACGTGGCTTGTGAGTTTGTAAAAAAACATAAATCGGAACTTTTCAGTTAAAGCAAGGTGGGATATGGAAGAGAGTATTTTGAATCTGGTGATCATAGGATCCGGTCCTGCCGGATGTACTGCGGCCATCTACGCATGCCGTGCAGGATTAAAGCCCTATCTTGTGACCGGTGAAGATGAGGGCGGTCAGCTGGTAATTACTCCTGAAATAGGTAATTGGCCCGGAGAAAGCAACGATCCTTCCGGTTTTGAGCTCATGCAGAAACAGCAGGAACATGCCAAAAAAGCAGGAACGGTATTTTTGTCAGATCAGGTGGTAAAAACTGATCTTAAACCGAAGATAAAAACTTTGGAATTGGCCTCAGGACGCATACTTAAATGCAAAGCAGTGATCATTGCTACCGGAGCTAAGGCTCGTTATCTCGGGGTACCCGGGGAAAATCAATACAAAGGGTGCGGAGTTTCAGCATGTGCTACCTGTGACGGTTTTTTCTTCCGCGGTAAGGATGTGGCGGTAATAGGCGGCGGCAGTGCTGCTTTTATCGAGGCGCTTTATTTAGCAAAACTTTGTCGCCATGTTTTTTTAGTGCATCGCAGAAAGGAATTTCGTGCAGAGCATACTCTGATCAAGGCTTTTGACGAGCAGGTTAAGGCAGGCAAGGCTGAATATTTGCTGGATGCCGAAGTAAAAAGCATAGAAGGTGACGGCAATAAAGTTACTCAAATTGAGCTTGCATTTCCAAATGAAACGAAAAAGTTGGAAATTTCCGGGATCTTTGTTGCCATAGGACATGATCCTGCAACTGCTTTTTTGGATGAGGCATTAGCGCGTGATGACGACGGGTACGTCGTTACAGGCAGTAAAAGTGAAACTGCTACCAGTTGTGACGGGGTTTTTGCAGCCGGAGACTGCTGTGATCGTATCTACAGACAGGCTATTACTTCTGCAGGGCAAGGATGCAAGGCTGCATTGGATGCAGAAAGGTTTTTGGCAAAGTTGTAAAAGCGGCTCCTCAAGATAAAAACCGACACTTAGGCTGTATCTTAGGCTGTATATTGTTGTGTAAAATGTTCGGTTCAGAAAAGCTGATTGAAAGTAGCCTGAATATACAAGCGGCAGTATTAAATCATCCGTATTGCCCTACAGCAAAACAGCGTCAGCCGTAGGAAAGAGCTTTTACAGTTAAGATCAGGATAAATTCGCCTCTTTTGCTGTTGAGACGGTGAAGCGCGATTAAAAATAAGGATTAAATATGGCAAAAAAACAAACTCCTGGGCTAAAACGTATTGTTAAGGCCGCTGGATACAGCATGAAAGGATTTAAGGCCGGTCTTGAAAATGAAGCTGCAGTGCGTCAGGAAACGTTACTTGCAGTTATCTTAACCGTGCTTGCGTTTTTTATATACCAAGATCTTTCGGAACTGCTGCTGCTCATTATTTTGCCTTGGCTTACCGTAGCGTTTGAACTTGCTAATTCGGCAATTGAAGCTGTAGTTGATCGTATCGGTTCAGAATGGAACGAACTTTCAGGCAGGGCCAAAGATTTGGGATCTGCTTGCGTCTTCGTACTTTTAATTCTGACCTTAATAACCTGGGGTACAGTATTGCTTGAATACTTCGGGATCATTTGATTTGATGAGAAGTCACGAATATTACATGGAGCTTGCCTTGGCTCAGGCTCAGCTTGCCTGGTCCATAGGTGAAGTTCCTGTAGGGGCGGTAGTTGTAGATGACGAGGGAAATGTCGTCGGGGCAGGATGCAACCGCACATTGTCTACTCACGATCCGTCTGCTCATGCAGAGATGGTAGCTTTACGCAACGTAGGACAGAATCTTAAGAACTATCGTTTGCCGGATCTTACAATGTATGTGACGTTGGAGCCTTGTACCATGTGTTCGGGGCTTTTGGTTCACGCAAGACTCAAAGCTTTGTATTTTGGCGCTCCCGATCCGCGTACCGGTGCCTGCGGAAGTGTTTACAATGTCTTGGGAGATAAAAGACACAACCATCAGGTGCAGTTTTACGGCGGAATATTAAAGGAACGCTGTGCAAAAATTCTGGTGGATTTTTTTAAATTAAGGCGCAGTCAGATCAAACAAACCAAATCAAAACGCATAGCACAGACTTTGGGATTGCAAAAAATACCGTCAAACGTTACAAAAAATAAAAAAAACGACAAAGCCTGCAAATTAAAATTGACCAATGCTCTCTGTTGTAAGATGATCATCCAAAAGCGGACAGGGAAAAAGGAGCTGAACGTGAAAAGCCGCAACAGCATACGCAACGAAATAAACAATATTTATAACTCCAAGATCACGCTGTGGTTGACCGAGCACGTAAAGAATAACAAAGAAATTCAGGGTTTTCCTATCCGCATTTACCTCGGTGCTCCTGCGCGCGAGGAGGAAATAGCTTCTGATAAAGAGCTTTTTCTGGCTTTTTGCGATGACTGGCATCGTGAGCTGGCCGCAGGTAAGGTTGATTTTATCGAGAAAGAGTTCCGCAGTATAGGAAAGCTCGAGGTCCCGGTCCATCTGGTTTTTGAAAAACCCGAGGAAATCGTAGCTTGGTGCGGTCATCTTGTAGAGTATCGTACGGCTTTAAAACGCCTCGATATTGTCGCAGAGCGCATTCCTTCGCTTGTAGACAGTGCTCTTGAAAATATTTCAAGTCTTACTTCTCTTGAAGATCTTGATTTTAAACGTTTTGTTGAAGTATGTCGCTGGCTTTTGAAGCATCCTGCAAGCGGAAGCATGATACGTCAGATGAATCTGCGCGGTGTAGATTCAGCATGGTTTGAAGAGCATCGCGGTTTGCTCCTGCAGTTTTTACGCTCTTACTTAAAATTAAATCCTTTAAGAAAGGATTTAAGGCAATTGGGATTGGTTCCTCCTCCGCAGTTGGTTCGTGCCGTGGTATTGGATCCTGCTTTGCGTAAGAAATTGGGCGGTTTGCGTTATCTGGCTTTCACGGCTGCAGAGGCTCAGACTTTGGAACTTAAGAGCAGCAAAGTAATTTTTATGGAAGATCTTACTTCCGCATTATCTTTGCCGGACATTCCCGGTACCGTTGCCGTAATTTTGCCGAACGGTTCGTTAAAGCAGTTATGTTCTTCAGAATGGATCGCTCAGTCTCAGTGCGTCTTTTTAGGATCGGTTGGTTTCGGGGCTTTGGTAAGACTCAACAATATAAGAGTTTACCTTCCCAAAACTCAGTCGCGTCTTTTAACCGAAGATTTCTTCATGGAAAATGAGGATCTGTGGAGTGCGGATCATCTTACTTCTTCACAGGTTCCCGTTGAGACTCCTCTTTTGCTTACGGCTGATGAGAAGCTCCTTTACAATCTGTTTGTAGACAGGATTGTAAGACAGCTGTCAGTGAACATACCTCAGGAAAGAGTGCCTTTTGACGTATTGTGCCTTGCCGCGGGTGCGGTTTTGCCGCCTGCAAATTCAGAGCACGTAGAGGAAGACAGTAAAATCTCCAAAAAAGAAAGTTCGTCTGAGAATACAACCATAGTAAAGGAACAGCCTGAGATAAAAAAACAAGATGATTCAAAAGATCATGAAAATCAGGAAGATGAAAGTCCTGAGTTATCTGATCTCGAATCTCTTTAAAAGCATTTGCAACGGTAAGAGTTGTTGCCGTTGCTTTTGTTTTAGGTGAGATCCTTGATGTATGCAAACTTTAAAAGAGCTTGTATAGATTGAGGATCTTTTTTCTTTAATCGTGTTGATATGAAATTGTTGCCATGACAGCGATCTTGAAAAATTCACAAAACATAAGCAGGCGAAAGAATATCGGTACTGGGTTGATGGTGTTTTCTGAGTTTCAAGAATGCAACAGTTATTATGTCGACAAAACCTCATTCATTAAGGATTTAATGAATGACGGAAAACAAACATTATTGTTTACCCGTCCCCGTCGTTTCGGAAAGACTCTGACCCAGAGTATGCTTAAAGAATTTTTGTGCTTGAATTATGAGGCGCGGCCAGATCATGATGAAAAATTGCACAAACTTTTTGACCATTTGCAGGTGAGTTCTGATCCTGAATTTTGTAAGCAACACATGGGGCGCTATCCGGTAATTTTCGTTTCATTCAAAGGAATAGATCAACCTTACTTTGAAGGTATGCGCTCAGAACTTATACGTTTGGTACGGACTTTGTATCGTTCATTTGCTTTTCTTTTAGAGGGCGGCAAAATCGGAGAGTTTGATCTTAATAGCTTCAGAGAATACGCAGAATTCAATAATTTAAAATCAAGGTATGAGGAGGATAGTCTGATCACCGGTTGTCTTGAATTTCTGTGTGAACTTTTAAAGAAGATCTACGATCAAAAAGTCATAGTTCTGATAGATGAGTATGACGTACCGATAAACAGAGGACACAGTTGCGGGTTTTATGATCAAATCCTGCCTTTAATAAGGGGCATGCTTTACCCGGTAGTAAAAGATGATCGAGG
>JALEXT010000023.1 GCA_022779845.1 Succinatimonas sp. | reverse complement strand
CGCAAAGTTCCTTTGGCCAAAGATGTCGATGCTCAGGTATTGGCTCGAGGCACTCCTGGATTTTCAGGGGCAGAACTTGCCAATTTGGTCAATGAAGCTGCATTGATGGCAGGAAGAAGCAATCTTAAAGTCGTGTCCATGCATGAATTTGAGGCTGCCAAGGATAAGTTGCTCATGGGAGCCGAACGTCGTTCCATGGCTATGAGTGAGCATGAAAAGGAAAATACCGCATATCATGAGTCAGGACATACCATCGTCGGAAGATTGATGCCCGAGCATGATCCTGTTTATAAGGTTTCGATTATTCCAAGAGGTCGGGCTTTGGGAGTTACCATGTATCTGCCGGAGCAGGACAGAGTTTCGCAAAGCCGTCAGTATCTTTTGTCTAATATCAGTACCCTTTTTGCAGGTCGCATTGCCGAAAGTATGATCTTCGGTGATGACAGGGTTACAACCGGTGCTTCAAACGATATAGAGCGGGCTTCGGATATTGCAAGGCGCATGGTAACTCGTTGGGGATTCTCCAAACGTTTGCCTCCCATGCAGTATGAAAAAGACAATGATGCGGCCGCTTATTTGGGCGGCGGTACTACGCAGATGGTTCC
This sequence comes from Succinatimonas sp., assembly GCA_022779845.1. Lineage (GTDB taxonomy): Bacteria > Pseudomonadota > Gammaproteobacteria > Enterobacterales > Succinivibrionaceae > Succinivibrio. Next base: position 7,327 of record JALEXT010000023.1, on the reverse strand, counting down.
GGTTTCTGACGATACCCGTCGTATCATCGATGAAGAAGTGTCGGAAATTATCAATTCCTGCTATAAAAAAGCGCAGGATCTTTTGGAAAGTAATCGTGACATTCTTGAAAGCATGAAAGATGCTTTGATGAAGTATGAAACTTTGGACGGTTTGCAAATAGATGATCTTATGGCAAGACGTCCGGTGCGTGCTCCTACAACTGATTATGATCCTGCAAAAAATTACGCCGATGCGGCTGATAAAAAAGATCCGCAGACGGTAAATACTGGGACTTCTTCTGATGACGGAGAGGATAAAGGTCAAAGAGGTTAATTATGAAGTTTGCTTTTGCAAGACGCAATGTCGACTTATCATTAACCAAGGTTATCGGTGTTTTTAACGTAGATCCTGCGGATCTTAAAGAGCTGTCTGCTTATAAAGCCAAAGCTTTGGCCATGGCCTCATCAGGCGTTGACTTTATTGAGCTTGGGGTAAAGAACACCGCTAAGGAAAAGCTAAGCTGTGATGAGCAGGCTGATTTTATCCTGCCTTTATTGCGTGAACTGCGTTTGTCTCAAAAAGTCGTGTTGGGAGTGAGAACTTCTGATCCCAAATTCATGACTTTGGCAGCAGAGGCTGGAGCTGAATTTTTTGTAGATCCTAACGCTTTAAAAGAAGCCGACGCCGCGCAAACGCTTTCTAAATTGGGTTTGCCGGTGATCATCTGTGCAGATGCGGCAGCTTTGCAATCAGATCCCGTTTCCGCCGTACAGGATTTCTTTTACGAACGCATCGATCACTGTCTGAATGCCGGTATGAAACGCAGACAGATCATGCTCGATCCTTTTTACGGTAATGTTTTTAGAGCTGATTGCGCTTTGAAGCTTTTAGGAAGAATTCAGGCTTTGAAGAGTTTTGCCCTGCCGCTTTGTCTGACCGTACCCGAGTCGTTGCCGTTTGACAGCGGTGAAAATAATAATCTGTCTAATATTGCAGGTCTTACCGCCAGTCTTTATTGCGCATCCCACGGGGTTAATCTTGTAAGAAGCGAAGCACCCGGGAATCTTTGTCTTGCTCTTGGTACTTGGCAGCTTATTTCCAATAAGGCCAAGCCTTACCAACTGTCAAAGGGTATAGTAAGACGTTTTATCAGGATCCGGGATGCTTTTAAGCTAAAGCATAAAAGCAATTGATATTTAAATATGAAAAGAAAGTATTTTGGAACTGACGGCGTCAGAGGCAGAGTCGGAAATTTCCCCATTACGCCTGACTTTGCCCTGCGTCTTGGCATGGCTGCAGGCACTGTTTTCGGTAAGAAAAACGGCGGCAGAGTCATCATAGGTAAGGACACCAGACTTTCAGGATATATGCTTGAAGCAGCCCTTGAGTCTGGTTTTTGTGCAACTGGCATGTCACCGGTGATGTTAGGTCCTATGCCTACACCTGCTGTTTCATATCTTACTAGGGCATTCAGAGCAGATCTAGGAGTGGTGATCAGTGCATCCCACAATCCGTATTTTGACAACGGAATTAAATTCTTCTCTGCAGAAGGTACCAAATTACCAGATGAAGTTGAGGCGGATATTGAACGCCTTTTAGACGACGGTAATTTGAAGGTATGCGATCCGTCGGAATTCGGGCATGCTTATCGTCAGAACGATGCCCCAGGACGCTATGTTGAATTTTGCAAGAGCACGTTCGGACATTTGAGCCTTGAAGGATTGAAGATTGTTTTGGATTGTGCAAACGGTGCCACTTATCATATTGCTCCGCTGGTCTTCTCAGAGCTTGGAGCTGAGGTGATCGTCATGGGAGCCTCTCCTAACGGGATCAACATTAACGACGGGGTAGGTTCGACTCATCCGGGGGCTTTGGCATCACGTGTTCTTTCTGAAAAAGCTGATTTGGGTTTGGCTTTTGACGGAGACGGCGACAGACTCATAGTTGTCGATTCCGAAGGCAAAGTACGTGACGGTGATAACGTTATGTATATTATTGCCCGTGATCGTTTGGCGCAGAAAAAACTTCACGGCGGAGTGGTCGGCACTCTTATGACCAATTTAGGTCTTGAGCAGGCTTTAAAACGGGAAGGTATTGATTTTTGCCGTTCGGCAGTCGGAGACCGCTATGTAATGGAGTTGCTGCTTGAAAAAGGCTGGCGACTCGGCGGAGAAAACAGCGGCCATGTAATTTGCCTTGATTACGTGACCACCGGGGATGCCATAGTTTCAGCTTTGCAATTGCTCAAAGCCTGCATCAGACAGGAAAGGACCGTAGCAGAACTTTCAAAAGAGCTTACGATGTATCCGCAGGATCTCATTAACGTAAGACTGAGCTCTTCTTTTGATGCCTTAAATGATCCTAAGGTACAAAAAGAAGTACAGGATGTAGAACGTGAATTGGGAAATCGTGGTCGTGTGCTTTTAAGAAAAAGCGGAACAGAGCCTGTGATCAGAGTAATGGTAGAAGGCGAGGAGCATGAGAGTGTACATAACTATGCTCAGCGTATTGCCAATGTGATAGTTCACGAAGCAGAAGGCGAAAACGCTTGAAAAAGCGTTTTCATGTTGGTAACATCGCAACGCTTGCCATTTAGGCAAAAGAGATTTTGTAGGAAAATTTATATCATGTACGAAGTTGCAATCGTGATTTTTCTTTTGATCTGCGTGGCCATGATCGCGCTGATCCTGGTTCAGCAGGGCAAAGGTGCCGGAATGGGAGCTTCCTTCGGTCAGGGAGCTTCTCAGACCGTCTTCGGTTCAGCAGGTTCCGGCAACTTCCTGACCCGTTCCACTTGGTTTTTAATTCTGGCTTTTTTTGCCATCTGTTTATTTATAGGCTGGATGCAGAAAAACGCTCATTCTGAAAATACCTCTGATTTTAGTAATCTTGAGACTACTCAGAGTGAAAGTGTTTCCAACGCTTCGACCGATGCTCCTGCTTCAGAAGGCAATGATGCGCCTCCTGCGGACTGACAGATCCCGAAGAAGAAAATGAACGAAAACCGTGCACTGCACGGTTTTTTATTACCTGTCAGGCAATGTTCACAAAAGTGCCGTACTTCGTTGCTGTATACTTTAGCCAAAGTAATTTGCAGAGCAAAATTTTTACATTCGGTTCCAATCTTGCTTGCCAAGGATAAAAGAATAAATGTTAACAACAAAAGCTTTAAGTATGCCCAAAAAAATTGGAAATTTGATTTTGGGATTGTTGTTATTTTTCTTTTCCTTACCTTCATCGGCAGTTTCGGCTCAGTTGAATTTCGGATATTACGTTTCGCCTGATTATTTTGAGCTTGAAAGTTTTACCGGGAGATATTCAGGTTTTCTTTTTGATTACGTGGAATCCTTATCAAATTATGCAGGACGTCGGGTGATCTATAAACAATGTGATTTTAATCATTGTACGGATTTTCTGACTTCAGGACAGGTAGACGTGATCCCTGTGGTCGTAAGCAATAAAGACCAGAAACTTCCTTATGATTTGGTTCCCACGCCGGTTTCAAAAGCTGCCGTTTTTTTAGGATTGAGACACGGAAGAGCTTCATTGTATTCATCAAAGCTTCAACGAGTGGGGTTCGTCAAAAGTTCTCAGAGTGAACCTAAACTTAGGGCGGCACTTGTTGAAAAAGGTTTTCGTAATATACGCAATCTTGAATTTGTCGGCTTTGATGACAGCAGCAATATGTTTGAAAGTTACAAAAACGGTGACTTGGAAGGCATGGTTATAGAAGCGTTGCGACGCAGCGTCAATTTGCCTATTGTTGCAGAACTTTTTGATGCCGATGTTTATCTTGCAGTTCGCAAGGGCGACGAAAATCTTAAAATCATGCTGCAAAACAGCATGGAGCGCATGCATGCATCTGATCCCATGCTTAAGAATATCTTAAATTCCAAGTACTTTATGTCAGGCGAGCCGCTTATTTTGACGGATGAAGAACTTAACTATTTAAACCGTCGCCAGGTTATTAAAGCAGTAGCTACCAGCGGACAGGCTCCTTACAGCTTCTTTGATAAAGGTCATCATCGCGGGTTGATAGCAGATATTGCCAAAATCTTTGAGCGTGATTTGGGGGTTAAGTTTGAGGTTTTGGAGTCGCAGAATGATTCTGAAATGAACGAAATGTTAAGCCACGGTCAGGCTGACATTCTTTTTGATCTTTACTCAGATTACAATTGGGCCCGTCTTCGCAACATGCGCATGACCTCCCCTTATCTTTCGGTCGATTACGTTCCCGTCACCAGAGACGGTCGCATTCCTGAAAATCCCAAAGTTGCGGCTCTTTACGGCTCTTTTTTTACCAGTGAGTACGTGGAAAAACTTTATCAGCGCGACAACATTACATATTATTCCACTTTGAATGACTGCTTGACAGCCGTTGCCGATGGCTCTGCTGATGTTACTTTCATGCAATCTCTGGTGGCTCAAACTCAGATCGAGCTTTCAGGTCACCGCGGACTGAGGTCAAGCGGTACGGCAGTATTCAGTCATCAGATAGCTGTAGGTATAAGTGCAAACAGAGATCCTATCTTGGTGAGGATCTTAAACAAAGAGATCGCTCACATAGACAAACGTAATTTGCGCATGTTATCAAATGAGATAGAGTTTGAGTCTTTGCGCCGCGGCTCCTTAATTGACCTTATCTACAATTATCCTCTGCGTTCAATAGGGATCATCGCAGTGCCCATGTTATTTATCATAGCATTGCTGACATATTTGGTTTTCGAACGCAGACGTTCGTTCCGTACGATCAGGCGCATGTATTACACCAATGTAAAAACTGGTTTGCACAACGGAAGATGGTTTAAAGAACGTATTCCCAAGGTTATTGAAAAATTAAATTCCGGAGCGTTTGCAGGCGATCCTTTTGTTATGGTTTTAGCCATAAAGCATAAAGATATTTTGGAAAAAAATTACGAGTCGCGCCATTTGCTGGAAGCCGAACGCAATTGGATCATAAAGTGCAGAGAAAATTTTCCATGGATTTTAGAATGTGCCGTGGCTGTTGATCTTGAAGGCATATACATACTCGGTCTTTTAAAGCATCAGGCTTTAATAGAAAGTCTTATGCAGGATTTTGAACGTGCGGAAAAACTTTTTGCAATAGGCGGTGTAGCAGTCAATATTCGCACGGTCTGCGGGATCTGCATGTTAAAAAGCGGTACCAGAACTAATATGTCCAATGTGATCGTATCGGCTCAAATGGCCCGTGATGATGCAATGTCGCGCGGACAATCATACGTTGTATACACCGATGCGCTTGAGCAGGTTAAGCTCAAACATAAGCGTATCGAAGATCTGATGGAAAAAGCATTGGAAAATAATGAATTTGAAGTATGGATTCAACCTAAATATGCCATCAGATCGCGAAGAGTTATAGGCGGAGAGGCTTTGGTACGCTGGAGATCTCCGGAAATGGGCTTCATGCAACCTGGTGAGTTTGTCCCGCTGTTTGAGAAAAATGCTTTCGTCATTGAACTTGATTACTACATGCTTTCAAAAGTAAGGTCCATGCAGCAGGCCAGAAGCCGTGACGGCAAACTTTGCGTGCCTATTTCGGTAAATCAGTCGGGCTTACATTTTTCCGAAGACAATTACCTAAGTCGTATGAAAGATCTGGCAGACAGCATTCCTTTGCCGGACGGTTTGCTTGAGCTTGAAGTTACGGAAAGCGCTTTTTTTGACATAACCAGTCGAGATCCTCATCGTAATGCCAGCAATACCATGCAGAAATTGCGTGAAATGGGATATACCTTTTCTATGGACGACTTCTCCAAAGGCTATTCTTCAATGTCATCGCTGCTGATGTTGCCGATGGACACGGTGAAGATAGATATGGATATGTTAAAAGCAGCCATGGCTTCTGACAGAGCCCGCAAGATTTTTGCCGGAGTCGTTAAGTTGTGCAAGAGCGTGGATATGAAAGTGATTTGTGAAGGTGTGGAAAACGCAGAGCAGGAAAAAATGTTACTGTCCACAGGATGCAATTACGGACAGGGATATATGTTTTCAAAACCCATGCCCATGCATTTGTTCTTAAATATGTTGGACAGGCAGCAGGCTGCATTATCAAGACATCAGGCTCAGAAAATGTCTTAAGTTTCGGCGCGTTCAAAAGATTAAATGTCTTGACGGAGTGATGATTTCATCAAGATCCATATCCCATTCCTGTTTGGGGAGCCGAGCGACTTCCTGAAAATCGTGTGCCAGACCTATGAGTCGGCATTTGTCAGAAAGTTTCTTTAAAAAACGATCGTAGAACCCTCCACCCATTCCCAAACGATGTCCGCGGCAGTCAAAGGCAACCAGCGGTAACAACACGACGTCGAATCGATCAGGAGTGATCAAAAAATTTGGATCTCCTGAGGGCTCTTGGATCCCGTAGGTTCCGCAAATTAAATCTTCATGTGCTGAGCCAAGAGCAGCCGTTGAATAAAACTCCATAAGTCCCTGTTTAGGATCACAAACTTTTGGTAATGCCAAAATGTGGCCTAAGCGTTGTAAATTCAGGTTGATGTCTTTTGTTTCAATTTCCCCATGTATTGATGCGTATGAGGCGACGGTAAGTTTTTTCTGCTTAAAAAAAGGGTGAGCAAGCAGTAAATTTAAAACTGCAAGTCCTGCTAGACTGCATTGCTGAACATCAAGAGCACGTCGTTTTTGCAAGATGTCACGTCTTATTTTTTTTAGGTACTGATCAGTATTCATACAGTTAATATTTAACCAGATATTCGCGTGCTTTTCCTATGAGAGACAGCGCTTGCTCCTCAAAAGGAGTGTTCCTAGTAAGCAGATTGTTAAGATCGCTTTGTACGTTAAGCGCTACCAAAATAGCTGCCTGCTGGGTAGTCAGTGACGGGTTGGAACGCAATAGCGAGGCCGAACGTTGTTGAACATCGTGTGCGGCTTTTAGCAGTGCTTTGCTTTCACTTTTTTTTACTCTTAAGTTAAACGAGATCCCCATCATCACAAACGAAACGGTTTCGGTTTCATCGTTGTTAGAATTAGTGTCCTGCATGGATATCCGTCCTGCAAAAATAGAAATGTCTCTTCATTTTAAATGTAAATGCGTTGGAACGGCACTGAAAAGTGTACAGTGCTCGTATACAATACCCAAGATGAATTTGTGTGCTATCGGAAAATTTTAATAACGGAGTGGCGGTCATGAGCGAAAAATTGCAGAAGGTACTGGCTCGTTTGGGGCTGGGATCAAGACGAGGACTTGAGGAATTGATCGCTGCTGGCCGGGTTAGCGTGAACGGGGTGAAGGCATCTTTGGGAGATCGTATCGAAGGTGACGTGACCGTTACTTTGGACGGAAAGGTCGTAATGCGTCCGGGACAATCC
>JALEXT010000010.1 GCA_022779845.1 Succinatimonas sp. | reverse complement strand
GCGCGTAACATACTAAGGGCAGGACTTGCCCGGCTCGCCTCCCAAGTGAATCACATTGGTGGTCAGCAAGAGGAACCCGCCGAAGATCTCCCAAGAGATCGGTAGGAATCCCCTCTCTTTAGAGAGGGGAGGATGTCAACTTGATCCTGCCTGATCTCGCTTGAATTGCATTTGCTGGTAGCAGGAGAAAACCACTAAAGGGTTCCGGTGCCGGCAAAAACATTTCTTTCGTCTTAGTACCTGACAAGTTGTTTTTTCAGTTCATTTTCTATTTCGTTTTGAGCAAACCCGGAGATTTTTGAGACTGTCTTGCCGTTTTTTATGATGATTGCGGTAGGTACTCCTGAGATTTCAAAATGTTCTGCAATGGCCTTCGTTTCCGGATCTTTGAGATCGTCAAGTTCGAAGCGCAACGCAGTAAGCTTAGTTTCGTCAAGAAGTTTTGCAAATTCGTCCTTTGCATAAAATTTTTCGTCAAGCACATGACAATTGGCACACCAAGATGCAGAAAAGGATAAGAAGAGATCCCTGTCTTTTTGCTCTTCAAATTCAGTCAGAGAAGAAAGTGTTTTAAAAGGCAGTTGTACGGTCTGCGGCATGGACTGCCAGGTAACAAACAGAGCGCAGAATGCGTAAAAAATACAGATAAAGAATTTGGAGTATTTGGAAATTTCAGGCAACGCCGAGAGCAAAATATGGCAGAAAAGAAACATCATGCCGAAAGCAAATGCCATTAAAGGCAGGGTATGATAATTCCACAGAACCTCTGCTACAGTAAAGGCAACCCATAAAAGCGGCAGGGCTATCAGCTTTTTGATTAACGAGCCTGACGAGGAGAATTTTTTTAAAAAGCCCTGCCCGCACAGCCCCACGGCACATAAAGGCAGCCCCATGCCCAATCCTATGGCAGAGAACATCAAAGTACCTGCGAATACGTCTCCTGCCTGAGTTATATATAAAAGAACGCCGGCAAGAGGTGCTGAGGTACACGGAGTGGTCATAAGTCCTGAAAGCAGTCCGAAAAACAATGCTGACATATATGTTCCGCGTTTTTGTGCGGCAAGTTTGTTCTGGATGGTGTTGTTAAACAGTTTCGGAATGTGAACGGTAATGAGCCCCAGACTGTCGCAGGCAAGTACAATCAGCACCAGCGCTATACCGGCTGTAAAGTACGGCGATGATAAAAAAACATGAGCACTCATGCCCATAGATGCAAAAACCCAACCTAATAAAGTGTAGGTTACGGTAAGGCCTGCAAGATAGGTTGCACTAAGTATTAAGGATTTTGAAAGTTTGTTTTTCCCTTGTCCTAAGATCATTGCCGAAAAAATTCCGAGCAGCGGCAAAACACAGGGGGTGAGATCAAGTCCTGCTCCCATGATTAAAAAGATCATGAGCTGTAAAAACAGGTTCGTGTTTTTTAAATCCTGATTTTGATCTGCCTTAGTTACTTCTTTTTGCATCTGATCTTGTAAAGAGCCGTTTATTTGTTGCTGAGATTTGAAATCAGGTAAGGATAGGCGGATCTCTTTTGGCGGGTAACATATGCCCTGACTGTCACAGCCGCGGTAGCTTAAAACAGCGTCGTCGTCTGCAGAACTTTGATTGACCGTGACATAAACGTCGATTTTATCGAAATAAACGTCGGAGCGTCCCAGAGCATCCTCATGAACGGCAGCCGGCGGCAGAGGATCAAGCGTGATTTCTGACTTCTTCGTCGTTTCAAGCTTTAGCGAGTCTTTGTAAACATAGGCACCTTTTAAGCAATTTATCTCAAAATGAATTTTTCCGCTGTCACGGTCAAAAAAAGCATTTGCGGTAAAAGGATCGTTATTTGCTGTTATTGCGGGCGTCGTGTCAAGGTTAAATAGATCGTCAGCAGCATCTGCGGCATAGCACGTGAAGTGAACACAAAGTAGCGACAGGGCAAAGAGTAATTTTAAGAACTTCATGGGCATTTAGGATTGAACTGATTGTTGTTTCTGTAGTCAGTATAATGTTCTCTACAGTAAAAATTTTTTTGAGCGCAAGGAAAAGTTTATGGGTCGTTTTATTGCCGCCTTTGCGGTTTTGTTTGTTCTTGAGCTGGCGGTGATCATCAAAGTAGGGACGCATCTTGGTGCTCTGGCAACTCTTACTGCGTTATTTGCCTTCATGGTTTTGGGAGCCGTGCTGGTTAAATTACGTTTCAAACAGGCTTTGCTTGAATTGCAGAATAATCAGCAGCCGTCTTTGCATATAATGTGGCTGCCGATTTCAGGATTTTTCTTTATTTTTCCGGGGTTTTTATCCGATCTCATCGCAGTATTGCTGTTGTTTCCCAAAATCCAGCGCTTTATTGAGGAACAAATAAAAAAACGCACGGGAAGCGGACAGTTTTCGCAACAGTCTTCGTTCCATGCTTCATTTCATTCAAATTCGTCATCGACGGGACGTACCATCGAGGGCAGTTGTACCGAAGTTCGCGATGAAGACGAAAGTGAAGTGGATCTGTTGCATAACAACGAGGACACCACTCGCCGTTAAGGTGTATTGCGGGAAAACGCTATGAACAAAGGCAAATATTATTTGGTTCTTGCTCTCGTATGCATCATTTGGGGAGCGACCCCTGCTTGCGGCAGGATCCTTGCGTTGAAAGTGTCCCCGGTAATGCTTACCGGACTGCGGTTTTTATGCATGGCAGCGGTACTCTTTGCTTTTTTGACGGTAATCGGAAAAAAAAGCGAGTTAATTCCTTCCAAGCATGATTTTGCCGTAATGGCCCTCATGGGCTTGTTCGGGGTTTTTTTGCACAATTCGCTGCTGATGACCGGGGTTAAATATACAACGGCGTCGAATACGGCTTTGATAGAGAGCATCGGACCTACGGTTACCTGCGTGCTGGCTTATTTTGTCGTAGGAGAGCGGCTGAGCTTTAAGGGGTGGTGCGGGATCGCTCTTTCTTGTGTCGGCGCTTTGTCCATAATTTCAAACGGATCTTTGGATATATTGCTGAACTTAAGTTTCAACAAAGGAGATCTGATCGTCGTGATCAGTGAAAGCATGTGGTCATGCTATACCGTGGCAGGGTGGTTTTTAAGTAAAAAAGCCTCAGTTGCGGCAGCCACGGCCTGGTCAAGTATTACCGGCGCAATTATGTGTCTTGGTTTGGGAATTTGTGAAAAAGAGTGGGTAAATGCGACTTTGGACAGCTACGACATAGCTGCGTTTGTCTATCTGGTGCTCTGCTCCGGGGTGATCGCATTTTTAGGATGGAATTGGGCTGCCGTACGTGTGGGAGTGAGCAAAGCCGGAACTTTTGTTTACATAGTACCGTTTGCAGGAGCAATTACCGGTTTTTTGCTTTTGCATGAAGAACTTTTCGTTTCACAGTTCATAGGCGGTGCCGTAGTGGTCCTGGGTATGGTGATCACCACCAGATCGAAATTGGGCGGTACGGCTATTGATGCAGGGAAAATCATCGCTGACGAAAAGAAAAACCGCACTTAAAAAATAAAAAAGTTTTTCTTGTATATCAAGTAATTAAAAAATAATTTTATATTTTCTATTGAATAAGTACAAACCGTCCCCACTTTAGTCTCTGTATAAAAAAGCGGCAACACAGTCGCATCAGGCGGTTGGACGGGCCGGTTAATCGTCCGCATGAAAAAATTTAAGCGGTGTACTATGAAATTAGTTCCTTTATATGATCGCGTGATCGTCAAGCCTTTTGAGGAAGAGAAAAAGTCTGCTGGCGGAATTCTGCTGGGCAGTCAGGCTGAGAAAACCACCCGCGGCAAAGTCATCGCCGTTGGTACCGGCCGTGTACTCGAGAACGGTGAATCTGCCAAGATGGCCGTTAAGGTCGGTGATACTGTGATCTTCAACGAAGGTTACGGTTCAAAGAAAGAGAAGCTTGACGGTGAGGATGTGATCATCCTTTCTGAGAGCGACATCATGGCAATCGTTGAAGACTAATAGATTCAATTTTCAGGAAGACTAAGCAAAATGTCAGCAAAACAGGTATTTTTCGGTAACGAAGCCCGCACTCAGATGCTTGAGGGCGTTAATGTTCTCGCCAATGCAGTTAAGGTTACTTTGGGTCCTAAAGGCCGTAACGTGGTTTTGGACAGAAGCTACGGTGCTCCTCTAATTACCAAAGACGGCGTGACCGTTGCTAAGGAAATCGAGCTTGAGGGCAAGTTCCAGAACATGGGCGCCCAGATGGTCAGAGAAGTTGCTTCCAAGGCTAACGACGCTGCAGGTGACGGTACCACCACCGCTACCGTATTGGCTCAGGCCATCGTTAACGAAGGTTTGAAGTCCGTCGCTGCCGGCATGAATCCTATGGATTTGAAGCGCGGTATCGATAAGGCTGTCACCGCTGCCATCGCCGAGCTTAAGAAACTGGCTCGCAAGTGCGAAGATCAGAAAGCCATCGCTCAGGTCGGCACCATTTCTGCAAACTCAGATGCCACCGTGGGTAACCTCATTGCCGAGGCCATGGAGAAGGTTGGTCACGACGGCGTGATCACCATCGAAGACGGTCAGGGCTTTGAAGATCAGTTGGACGTAGTCGAAGGCATGCAGTTTGACCGCGGCTACCTCTCTCCTTATTTCGTAAATAAGGCTGATACTTCTACCGTTGAGCTTGATGATCCTTACATTCTGCTTTGCGACAAGAAGATCTCCAATATTCGTGATCTGCTCCCCATCCTCGAGGGTGTGGCCAAGCAGGGCAAAGCACTGTTGCTCATCGCTGAAGATGTCGAGAGCGAAGCTTTGGCTACTTTGGTGGTCAACAATATGCGCGGCATCGTTAAGGTTGCTGCTGTCAAGGCTCCTGGCTTTGGTGATCGCCGTAAGGCCATGTTGCAGGATATCGCCATTCTGACCGGCGGCACCGTGATTTCTTCAGAGCTCGGCATGGAGCTTGAGAAGGCCACCATCGATGATCTCGGTCAGGCCAAGAAGATCGTGATCACCAAGGACGACACCACCATCGTCAAGGGTGCCGGTGACAAGGAAGCCATTGCCGATCGTGTTGCTCAGATCCGCAAGCAGATCGAAGAGTCCACTTCTGATTACGATCGTGAGAAGCTTCAGGAGCGCGTTGCCAAGTTGGCAGGCGGTGTTGCAGTGATCAAGGTCGGTGCTGCTACTGAAGTTGCCATGAAAGAGAAGAAGGCCCGTGTTGAAGACGCCATGCACGCTACCCGTGCTGCCGTTGAGGAAGGCGTGGTCGCAGGCGGCGGTGTTGCATTGTTGCACGTTGCTCAGAAGATCGCCGGCCTTACCGGTGACAACCAGGATCAGAATGTCGGTATCAAGGTTGCCTTGACCGCTATGGAAGCTCCTCTGCGTCAGATCGTTTCCAACGCCGGTGAAGAAGCCTCTGTGATCGCCAACAAGGTTCGCGACGGTAATGATACCTTCGGTTACAACGCTGCTACCGGTGAATACGGCGACATGATCGAGATGGGTATTTTGGATCCTACCAAGGTCACCCGCTCTGCATTGGAGTACGCAGCTTCCATCGCAGGCCTCATGATCACCACCGAGTGCATGATTGCCGATGCTCCTAAGAAGGAGTCCGATATGCCTGCTGCCGGTGCTCCTGGCATGGGCGGAATGGGTGGCATGGGCGGCATGATGTAATGTAGCCCGTTACCATTTCAAGATTTGAGATCTTGATGAAAGAAGGCCCGGAGGGAATGATGCTCTCCGGGTCTTCTTGTTTTTAAGGCTATAATCAAATAAATTCGAATTGATGTTGTATTGAGGATTTGAGCATGAGTGCCGTTTCCGCTGTTTTTTCAAAAGAGGAGTTTGAAAAACTTCCGCGATCACAAGAAAGTTTTTCAGCATTGCGCAGAAACGGCAAAATATATGTAGACAAAACGGCATTTATCTATGATTTGGCGTTTACTGAGGATAAGTATTTTATCAAAAAAGCGCCGTAAAACCCCGGGCTTCAGCCCGGGGATATAAGGCGCCTAATCGGGGGTATTCTGGTTTTCAATGTATTGTCTGATGATAGAGATGGGAGCTCCGCCACAGGACGCCGCGAAATAGGAGGGAG
>JALEXT010000004.1 GCA_022779845.1 Succinatimonas sp. | reverse complement strand
CTGCAAACAGCGCTTCTTTTAAAGGAGGTCTGTCCTCTAATTTGTAGATAAGCTCGGACTTTTGCTCTGTCAGGGAAGCAACATCAGAATTGGCAGACATATTCTATCCTTATGCTTTAAAAGTGATCTTGCAATTATCTAGGCTGTCAATGATGGCCAAAGACTCCACCTGATAGCCCATTTTTCTTAACATTTCACCGCCGTGCTGGAAGGATTTTTCAACTATGAAGCCCATGCCCTCAAGTTCGGCTCCTGCCTGCTGTACTAAATCGATGATCCCTTTTGCCGCATTGCCGTTGGCAAGAAAATCGTCGATAAACAAAACCTTATCGCCTTTTCCCAAAAATTCTTTGGCACAGCACACGCTGTAAGTTCTTTGTTTAGTAAAGGAAAACACCTCGGTGATCAGCATGTCATTCATGGTTGAAGGTTTTTTCTTTTTGGCAAAAACCACCGGAACGTTTAAAAGAAACCCCACCATGATCGCAGGAGCAATGCCGGATGCTTCGATAGTCAGGATCTTATTGATCTCCTTATTAGCAAATCTTCTGACAAACTCGATGGACATGGATTGAAGCAAGGTGGGATCTATCTGGTGATTAACAAAGCTGTCAACTTTTAAAATCCCTCCTTCAAGACATTTACCGTCACGTTTAATACGCTCTATCAGCGGTGCAAAAGGTTTGTAATAAGCAGCCATTTGTTCCTCTTTTTTTACTGCACGACTTTTTGATTTTTAGCGATCTTTAACCAAAATCAGGATTGAAGGTTTTAAAAACAATTTTTCAAACCTCAACAATTGAACAAAAACGGTTAAAAACTCAACTAACCTTTTGATTAAAAGAAATTTTCTGTACTTATTTAAAAAACTGATGTTTTTTGTTAGAATACTTTGCGTCGCCGGTATAGCTCAGTAGGTAGAGCACCTGATTCGTAACCAGGGGGTCGCAGGTTCGATTCCTGTTGCCGGCACCAGCTAAAGAGCCTCTTTGTGAGGCTTTTTTCTTTTAAAATTGGCGCATTATCCTGCAAAAGTGCATGCGTTTCAACATCTTCAGGATACGATGTGGATTTTCTAAAACCTTTTGCTATCTCATCCTGCTTTTTGATGGCCTGGTGGATCATGGCCATGCACGGCTACGCTTTATTACCTGATTCTTTCTCAAGAATAGTATTACTGATCTTATCTAGTGCCGTACTCAGCGTGCAGGGACTGATTTTCAACCGTCAAAAACGTAAGTTCTCCGCGCTTTTTACCTGGTCATTTGCCTGGGCCTGCTGGGCTTTTTATGCAGAGCAAAAACTTTTGCTGATCCCAGGCAGTGCTGCTTACGCCTCCTCCCTTACCGTCTACAACCTCTTTCGCTATTTTCTGATGATTGCGGTCTTCGTGATCCTTATAAAACAGTGGATCTTATCCCTGCGCAATATAGGTCATAACTGACTTTTCCACCGTTTATAGCATCCACATTCAGGCGGATCCTGCCTGAATGTGGAAAAAAATTTTTTTTCCACATTCAAAATATTTCCCAATCCCGGGCTAAAGCCCTTAATCATCACGGCGCATACCGCTTTTTTATCGGGAAATATTATGTATCATCATCCCCAAACTTCTTCTTTACGCTTAAACGCCCTGGCTGCGGCGCTCATTTGTATTACCGGCGCAAATGCCGCCGAATTGCCGGTACTGGCCGAAAACAAACCTGACGGAGTAATGATAAATTCAGACGAACAGAGCATGTTTATCGTCTCCAGTAAAAATAACAACGTACTTAAATGGAATTCTTTCAACGTCTCGGAAGACGCGGTACTTTCCTTTGACAATCACAATTATCTGAATCTGGTCACCGGAGGCAATCCGTCGCTTATCAACGGGCGTCTGCAAGGTTTTGGTAATGTCTATATAGTAAATCCTGCCGGGATCAGCGCCGGGATCAATTCCTCCATTCAAGCTCCTAAGCTTGGCTTTATCACCTCAAAAATAGACGACGGGATCATCGAGAATTTCCGCTCAGCAGGTAATCTCAGCCTGCCGGATGTAAAACGCGGGATGGGACGAGTAAACCTTTTAGGACAGATAAATGCAGACAATCTGGTAGTCGACGGCGGCCAGATAGTGATCAGGGATATAGCAAATATACGAGATATTGCAGGAGATCCTCTGCACAACCGCAACAGCGAGCGCTTAAACCTGCGCTCTTCAATAAAACGCATCGATATAGGTTGTGATGAGAAAAGCGATGTAAAAACTGAACGCAATCTTTCAGGAGACGATCTGTTTTTCCACCGCGGGGAAACTCCCGTATCCACCAAAGAAGAAATGCTGGCCATTAACAAAGACGGTAAATACTTTCTTACCAATGATCTCAATTTGGGGGAACTATCTTCGCCGCTTTTGCAAGGAGAATCATTCAGCGGCAGCTTTGACGGAGCCTACAGCCGCATCAGTTATTCTCAAAGCAACAGCAATGCTTTTTCAGGACTTTTTGCAAACTTAAATGAAGCTGAAATAAACCGCCTGTTTATCAATGCCGCTATGAGCGTGCCGACTGTCGATCACGCCAATTTAGGAGGACTTGCCGCAAATATCAAAAACAGCACTCTAAAAGATCTTGAAGTCCACACCACGCTTTTAGGAGAGTTGGAAAACGACAAAACATTTAATTTCGGAAGCGTAGCAGGCACTCTTGAAGGTAATAACTATCTTAACAATGTAATTGCCGTAACCACTGACGATACCGTCTTAAAACTCAGTTCAAACGATCAAAATTCAGGGATCAAGGCAGGACTTATTGCAGGCTGCAACAACGGACTGCTCAGTGCTGAAGGTTTTACCTACGGCATGACAGAAAGCGGCACTGCAACTTTACCTCAATTGGGAAAACTCTTAGGTTTCAGCACATTAGCATCTTCTCTAAACGAAGCGCTTGAAAATGCAGGCGAAGGCAAACAGCAATTTCTAAAATTGTCAGAAGATCCATCTGATCCTGAAATTTATACCAATAAAAATTTCTACGATCCCTTCTTTA
>JALEXT010000205.1 GCA_022779845.1 Succinatimonas sp. | reverse complement strand
GATCACGAACCCCGATTCTGAACTCTCAGGATAAAAGGTCCTGAGAAAAAAACAAAGCCGGCAATATGCCGCATGGAAAGGAAAAAAGATGAACAAGTCCGAACTCGTTACCCAGATTTCAAAGCGTTCCAATCTGCCTCTTGCCACTTCCCGCGTTGTGCTTCAGGCTCTGACTGATTCTATCAGCGAGGCTCTGGCTGCAGGCGATCGCGTGCAACTCGTGGGTTTCGGTACTTTCAAAGTCACTGAACGTGCCGCACGCGAAGGTCGCAATCCCCAGACCGGTGATGTGATCGAGATCCCCGCTACCAAAACTCCTTCTTTCAGCGCCGGTGCCGAGCTTAAAAAAGCCGTTAACCAGTGATCAGCCTGAAGAAGAAAAAAGAGGCGCTGCAGCAATGCAGCGTTTTTTTTTCGTCTGAACGTCGCCGGCTTCAAATATCAGGCGCTTTTGTTTGGTTAAAATGTAGTTTAAATTTTGTGCCCGATACTGGCGTAGGTTAATTTAGCGTAAGTTAATTTTTCGAGAATTTAAGAGGTTTTGTATGGCAATTCATGAGCGTGCCGGTCAAAAGGCCGGTTTAGAGGATCTCATCAACATTCCGCGTCTGATGGCTGCTTATTACCTGAATCATCCGGATCTTGATGATCCTGAAAATTTGGTGGCTTTCGGAACCTCAGGTCACAGAGGCTCTTCACTTAACGGTTCTTTTAACGAAGATCATATATTGGCCATTTCTCAGGCTATAGCAGAGTACCGCCGTAAGGAAAACATCACCGGTCCTTTGTTCATCGGTATGGATACCCATGCTCTTTCGGAAGCGGCTTTGGCTACCGCTGTTGAAGTGCTCGGAGCAAACGGTGTTGAAGTGAGAGTGGAGAAGGATCACGGTTATACTCCCACGCCCTCGGTGTCATTTGCCATCTTAAATTACAACAAAAATCGCAGTGAAGGTCTTGCCGACGGCATAGTCATCACTCCGTCGCACAACCCTCCGTCAAACGGCGGTTTTAAATATAATCCTACCGACGGCGGTCCTGCGGGCACGGAAATCACTTCATGGGTGCAAAACCGTGCCAATGAGATCCTGCGCAACAAACTTAAAGACGTCAAACGCATTTCTTACGAAAAAGCCTGCAAATTGCCTAACGTTAAAGAGCATGACATGTTAAGCCAGTATGTGGATGCGTTAGGCGAGATCATCGATATGGAGGCCATTTCAGGATCCGGAATACGCATGGGAGTCGATCCTTTGGGCGGATCAGGACTTTATTATTGGGATCGCATTGCCGATAAATATAAGTTAAACATCAAAGTGGTAAATTACGCCGTTGATCCCACTTTCTCGTTCATGTGCATAGACAGAGACGGAAAAATCCGTATGGATTGCTCAAGTCCTTATGCCATGGCTGGACTTATCAAATTGAAGGACGATTTTGACATAGCCTGGGGCAATGATCCTGATTATGATCGACACGGCATAGTCTGTCACAGCGGTTTGATGAATCCTAACCATTATTTATCCGCCGCCATCAATTACATCTATACCCACCGTAAGAATTGGCCGTCAGGAGCAATGGTAGGTAAGACGGTGGTGTCTTCAAGCATGATGAATCGCGTTGCCGAAGGTTTGGGACGCAAAGCCTATGAAGTGCCGGTAGGATTTAAGTGGTTTGTTCCCGGACTGTTTTCAAAAGCTTTGGCCTGGGGCTGTGAGGAAAGTGCAGGTGCGTCTTTCCTGCGTAAAGACGGTTCGGTGTGGACTACCGATAAGGACGGCATCATCGCCTCGTTGCTGTCTGCCGAAATGCTTGCGGTTACCGGACGCGATCCTTCCGAGCATTATGAAGAGTTGGTAAGAAAATACGGTCGTCCTTTCTACAACCGTGTGGACGCACCGGCTTCTCCTGCTGCCAAAGCCGCGCTTAAAAAACTTGATCCTTCTGCAGTTGAGGCTTCTTCACTGGCAGGGGAGAGCATCGAGCAGAAACTTACCTGTGCCCCGGGTAACGGTGCGGCCATAGGCGGTTTGAAGGTAGTTACCAAAAACGGTTGGTTTGCAGCCCGTCCTTCCGGAACAGAAAACGTTTATAAGATCTATATGGAAAGCTTTAAGAGCGAGGAACATTTAAAGGCTATCGAACTTGAAGCTCAGGAGATCGTAAACGCAGCTTTGAAAAAAGCCGGAGTCTGACTGAAAATCTGCATGCATTGAGCATGCAGATTGGGACATAAAAAGAGGCGGAAGAAAAAAAATCTTTTGCCTCTTTGTAAAATCAAGGCAGATCGTTTCCTGCCGCAAGATACAATTCGTACCATTCCTCGCGGCTTAGTTTTATTTCCGAAGCCTTGGCTGAATCGGCAACACGTTTTTCCTTGGTGGTACCGATCACTGCCTGCATTTTTCCCGGGTATCTCAATACCCAGGCTATGGCGACGGCGGTGGCGCTTACTCCGTATTTCTGCGCAATCTTATCAAGGGCTGCGTTTAATTTCAGGTAATGCGGATCTCCTATGAAAACGCCTTTGAAGAAACCGTGTTGCATGACCGACCAGGCCTGAATGGCCATATCGTGCATGCGGCAGTGTTCAAGCACGCCGCCGTCATGCATGACTGAGGCATCGTTATCCATATTGACGTTGAAACCTGCGTCTATCATGACGGTGTGGCAAATGCTCATCTGCACCTGATCGGCACAAAGCGGTACGTCCAGTTCCGATTGCAAAAGTTTCATTTGCGACGGGGAGAAATTACTGACCCCGAATTCACGCACTTTGCCCGAACTTCTTAAAGTACAAAAGGCTTCGCAGATCTCTTCAGGATCCATAAGCGCATCGGGACGATGCAGAAGCAGACTGTCAAGATGATCGGTTTTAAGTCTTTTCAAACTTGCATCCACTGCGTCCAAGATGTGTTGTTTGGAAAAATCAAAGTAGTAAAACGGATCTTTTACTATGCCGCATTTTGATTGCAAAAATACTTTGTTGCGCAGGCTCTTGTCATATGCAAAGGCATCTCCCAAAAGAGATTCAGCTTTGCCTTTGGTGTAACAGTCGGCAATGTCAAGCATGTTGATGCCGTTGTCTAGGGCAACGTTTACCAAAGAAGCGACTTTTTCACCGTTTCCAAGCTCGGGTATGCGCATCAAACCCAAAACCACGTTGGACACTTTGCTTTTGCTTTGTCCGAATTCTATATATTTCATATGCGTTGCCTAAAGTCAGTGAACTATCTCGTTTTTTAAAGCCTTGCCGTTTAGCAGTGCATCAAGATTGAATGCGGCAATGTTTATGATGCGTTCAAAAGTTTCCTGTAAAAAGAAATTACCGGCTACGTGCGGAGTGATGAAGAGATTGGGAATGTCCCACAACTTGCTGTCTTTTGGCAAAGGCTCAGGAGAAGTTACGTCCAAAGCCGCAGCAGCCAGATGACCGCTTCGTAAAGCCTTTTCCAGGGCATCCTGATCTACGCTTGATCCGCGGCCGCAGTTTATGAAATATGCCCCTTGTTTCATGAGAGCAAAACGTTCTTGATTAAACAGCTTTGAAGTCGCAGGACCGCCCGGCAGTACCGAGGCAACGATATCGGCGCGCGGGAGCACCTTTTCCAAATTTTCCATGGTGTACTGTTCATCAAGATATTCAGGCTTTAGCGCATTTGAACGGCGCAGACCGATCACGCATTTGGCTCCCAAAGCTTTAACTTTGCGGGCATACTCTCCGCCTATGTCACCCATACCCAGTACGGCTATGGTGGCCCCTTCAACAGAAGACACGCTGCCGCAGTCACTCCAGTCTTTGGCATTTTGCTTGTCTCGATAAAGTTCGAGTTTGCGAACGAGCGCGAAGGTAAGAGCCAGCATGTGTTCTCCTACCGTAAGTCCGTAAGCTCCTCTGGCATTGCAAAGGTGCATGTCCTTGGGACTTACCCCTTCTGCGGTGTAGGCCTCGTAGCCTGCAGAGTTTAACTGCAACAGTTGAACCTTGCTGCCTTTGAGCATGGCTGCAGGCACGTTTCCTATGACAATGTCAGCACCGTCAAGTGATGAAGGATGTTCGTTGTAGATAAATTCACATTTTCCGCAGGCAGCTTTGCTCAAAAGTTGCTTGTGGCTGTCTTTGACCGGCAGTACGCATAAAACTTTTAACATTTTGTCTCCTTCTTAATCATGAATTTTTCTTACGGTGTTCGCTATAAAACCAGGTCAGAGCCTGGGTACCGTCATTACCGTGACCTTCTGATTCCATTGTTTCATAGCATTTCATGGCCTGACGTGATACGGCAAGATCAAGACCGCTGCCTTCAAGCTCGGCATAAGCGTTTTTCAAATCCTTGACGAGATAACGCAGCGCCCCGCCCGGGTTTTTGTCACCCTGCAGGATCTTCTCTCCGTACAGATCCAAAGAAGCGCAGCGTGCAGCTCCTGGGGATACTGATTTTAAAACTGCTTTAAGGTCAAGTCCCTTTTCTATGGCATAAGCAAAACCTTCGCACATGCCGGCAAGCTGTCCTGCCACCATGATTTGATTTACAAGCTTGGTATGCTGTCCGTATCCTGCAGGACCTTCATAAGTTACGGTTTTTGATACTGCATCCAATACCGGCATCACTTTTTCCAAAGTTTCACGTTTACCGCCTGCAAAAAGCGACAGCGTTCCTTCTTCAGCGCCTTTTTGTCCGCCTGAAACGGGCATATCCAAGGCTTCGCAACCTGAAAGCTCGGCTGTTTTGAAGATCTCTTCGGCAAGGGCCGGGCTTGAGGAAGTACAGTCTATGAGTATCGTTCCTTTTTTAACGTGCTTTAAGATCCCGTCTGGTCCTAAATACAGTTCCCTGACATCGGCAGGTCCTCCTACCATGGTAAATACTATGTCGGCGTCTGCAACGGCAGCAGCAATGCTGTCTTTTAATTTCAGTCCTGCCTGCACAAGAGCGCTTGCTTTGTCAGGATGTCTTGCCCATCCTTGTACGGTATAGCCTTTTTTTAAAAGATTTCTGACCATGGCCGATCCCATGATCCCAAGTCCGATAAAACTGATTTTCATAAAAAAGTGCGGAAAATCTTAAGGATAAACCGCATCCTCCTTAAGTTACTTAAAAGAAATCCCCATTTGGGCGCGGGCACTGTCCATAAGTCCTTCTATGGCCAGGGTTTCGTCGTGAGGCATGGAAGGACACTCCAGCGCGCCTTTTCTTATGCATTCACAGCATTCACGCAGTTCGTATTCAAAACCGGTAAGCTGAGGCGGACGTTCCACTGTTTTAAGCAGTTGGTATTGACCGTCGTATATGCGCAGTCTTTCTGGGTTGTTGATATTGTCAATTTCCATATAGCCTTTCGTACCTTCGATCACGCCGCGGCGGTTTCCTACGACTAAGGCTGAAGATTGTAAGGATGCCATGCGTCCGTCTTTCCATGAAAGGGTTATGGTTTCCTGCATATCGACTCCAGAGGCATTTTTATGACAAAAAGCCTCTAAAGATGAAGGCATACCGAAGAACATCACGGCAAAGTTTAAGGCGTAGACTCCGAGATCCAGCAACGCTCCTCCTGCCAGTTCCGGTTTGGCAATACGTTCTTTTGCTGAGATGGGGTAGGACAAATTGGCATGGATCATAAGCGGTTGGCCGATGATGCCTGAGGAAAGTTCTGCGGCTATCATTTGGCGCATGGGCTGGTAGCGAGTCCAGATGGCTTCCGTGATTAAAACTTTTTTCTCTTCAGCTGCTTTGAAGAGTTCCTGAGCCTCGTTATAACTTACCGTAAAAGGTTTTTCCACCAGTACGTGTTTGCCGTGTTTTATGGCTAATAAGGCATGTTCGCGGTGAAAGTTGTGAGGAGTAGCGACGTAGATAAGGGAAATTTTAGGATCTGCGCATAATTCTTCGTAACCTGCGCAGGGACGGCAGTCCTCAAGTTCGTTGTTCTGAATGAAAGACAAAGCTTTGTCATATTGTCTTGAGCCTACGGCGCCGATTTTTACCGACTTGTCACCGCTTGCATTTAAAGCTTTGACGGTGGCGGCCATGACGGATGCAATTTTACCAGCTCCCAAGATCCCGAGCTTGACGGTGTCCATAAGGATAAACTCCTGATGAAAAAGCCCCGAATACGGGGCTTTGATTTTTATTCAGTAAAATCAACGGCAATGCGTGCAGTTCTGATTGGTTTGCACAATGCGGCAACGGCCAGATGACGCGGATCCTGTGCGTAGCTTGCCAGATCTTCCATATTGTCAAAACGGCAGATAAGAGCTCCGGTGATCCCTTCTTTTTCATTTTCGTTGTAGTGGGTTTCCACGGAGCGCAGGCATTCTACGACTCCCATCAGTCCTTCAAGACCTTTTAAAAACTCTTTGACTTCTTTTTGAGTACCGGGTTTGAACTGCCAAGTGACTATATGTTTGACCATATGGTTATCTCCTTTTCGTTGGAAAATATGGATTGGAAGATTTTGCGAGTATTTCTGTTGAAGTCATTCGCAATTTTTCATTTTAGACCGAAAGAAGCGCCATTTTTTCGATAAATAAAAAAAAGCAAAAAGGCAATTTTTAGCCTGAATAGCCTTAAAACATGCCTTTTTTGGGTATAATACGCCGCCGTCAAGGGCGCGTCTTGGAGTGATCCCGAGGGTGGGTTCGGGGATCTTGGCGGAATATCGTTAAATCCGCTGTGTATTCAAGTCAAAGCATCAGCAGCGTCGTTAGCAGCAGCGCCCGCGCGTGGTATGTGTATCGTGTGAATTTTGCGAGCACTTAGGTATCAATCAGCATCCAAAGCAGGATGCGTTCGGAGAAAGATTAAGTGTCTGAAGAAATAGAAAAGGCTGAATTGGATCAGGCTATTGTTGAGGAAAAGTCTCAGGAAGAAAAGCAGCAGGAAGAAAAGCAGCAGGCAGACAAGCAGCAAGTAGATAAGCAAGAAATTGCACCTGAGGTTACGGATAAAGTCAAACAAAAGGCCGAGACTGCGGTAAGTGCCGGCGGTGCTGAAAGTACGCTGTTGGCTGATGAAGAAGATTTGCCTGGATTTGAAGATCTGGGACTTGCCGATTATGTGGTAAAAGCCATCAAAGCGTTGGGATTTGAAAGTCCCACTCCCATTCAGGAACAGGCTATCCCTTTATTGTTAAAGGGGCGTGATCTTATAGGAAAAGCTCAAACCGGTACTGGTAAAACAGCGGCTTTTGCTCTGCCCATCCTTTCTTTGATCAATACCGATGAGCGTTTTACTCAGGCTTTGATCTTGGAGCCTACCAGAGAACTTGCTTTGCAGGTAGCCGAAGCTTTGCAAAGTTTTGCCAAGTTTATGGAAGATTTTCGTGTGGCCCCTATTTACGGCGGCGCTTCATATGAAAATCAGATCCGTTCTTTAAGACACGGTGCTCAGGTGGTGGTTGCCACCCCCGGACGTCTTATCGATCTCATCAAGCAGGGCAAACTTGATCTGTCCAAGTTGCGTTTTGCCGTGATCGACGAAGCTGATGAAATGTTGCGCATGGGCTTTATCGACGATGTCGACTGGATTTTGAGCAATACCCCGGAAGAACGTCAGACTGCGTTGTTCTCTGCCACCATGCCTCCTGCGATAGCCCGCATTGCCACATCGCATCTTCGTAAACCTGAAGACGTTGAAATCAAATCAAAAACCGCAACTGCCGTAACCGTGCACCAGCGTTATTGGGTTGCGTCCGGAGCTCATAAGATAGACGCCATGACCCGCATTCTGGAGGTTGAAACTTATGATGCTGTGTTGGTGTTCGTGCGTACCAAGACCGACGCGGAGGACGTGGCCAATAAACTGATGGCTCGCGGCTTCTCCTGTGCTGCGTTGCACGGTGATATTCCTCAGCGTCAGCGTGAGAAGATCATAGAACGCGTTAAATCAGGCCTTTTGGATATCATCATTGCCACCGACGTTGCCGCCCGCGGTCTTGACGTCGATCGCATTACCCATGTGTTCAATTACGATATACCTTACGATGCGGAATCTTATGTGCATCGCATAGGTCGTACCGGTCGTGCCGGTCGTCAGGGCGAGGCTATACTTTTCGTTTCTCCCCGTGAACGTCGTGCTTTGCGCATGATAGAGAACATGACTCATCAAAAGATAGAGCCCATGACCATGCCTACTGCGGCCGATGTCAACAAAGTGCGTCTTGAAAACTTTAAGAATCAGGTTCTTGAAACCATAGAGGCAGGTGATCTTGAGCAGTATGAAGAAGTAATTTCCGAAATACTGGCTGATGATTCCATCGAACCGGAAACTCTGGCTGCGGCTTTGGCCAAGATGTGCCGCGGGGATGAGGATTTGTTCCTGGATGAAAGTCAGCCTGAACCGATGCAGCGTACTTTGGAAGATAAGGGGGATCGCGGTGATCGCCGCCGTCGCGTTCCGTCAGCTGAGCCTCAGCCTTTGCGCGATTTCCCTGATATGAAGATGATGCGTTATCGTTTGGCCGTCGGTCGTCGTGACGGAGCCAAGCCGGGGCAGATTGTCGGTGCCATCGCCAATGAAGGCAATATCGAAAGTCGTTATATAGGAGAGATCTCCATTTTCGATACTTTCACCACTGTGGATTTGCCTCAGGGAATGCCTGAAGAGACTATGAAGATCCTTGCCGATGCCAGAGTATGCGGCAGACCTTTGGAGCTTCGCGAATATACTGCAGAACCTCCTCACGGTCGTCGTGAGCGTCGTGATTTCCATGATCGTCCTCGTCGTCGTTTTGATCGTGATGATCGCGGCAATCGCAGTGAGAATTTCAATCGTTACGACAATTTCAATCGTACGGACGATTACAACTTTAATCGTGCCGACAAGCCCCGCTTTAACCGCGACAGGGATTTCAATTCCTTCAGAAACGATGAGCGCCGTCCTCGTCGAGGCGGGCGTCCTTCATTCAATTTTGACGATCGCCGTTTTGATGATCGTCCTCGTCGTAGCGGTTCGCGTTCAGAACGCGGATTTACTTCTCCAAGAGCCAAAAGACGTGATGAATTTTAAAATTTAGTGTTTGAAGAAAAAGCCGAGGTTGTAAAAAACTTCGGCTTTTTTGTTGACATCCTCCCCTCTCTAAAGAGAGGGGATTCCTACCGATCTCTTGGGAGATCTTCGGCGGGTTCCTCTTGCTGACCACCAATGTGATTCACTTGGGAGGCGAGCCGGGCAAGTCCTGCCCTTAGTATGTTACGCGCG
>JALEXT010000203.1 GCA_022779845.1 Succinatimonas sp. | reverse complement strand
CGCTCCTGAAAAGGAATTCTTACACCGTCTGGACAGTGAAGCCGTGTTTCTTATTTCCTCCCCAAAAGGAGAAAAAGCTGCTGATTATTTTAAAACAGAGCTTGAAAAATATCCTTTTTTTTCAAAAATATCTTTAAAATTTGACCGTGATCCTTTAAAAGAATCCTGGTTTTATCTTTCAAAACATAAAAGTGCTTTTTTAAACGATGAACTGCGTGCGGCGTTACTCTCACCCAGGCTTGATAGGCGTGTTTTAAGAGCTCTGTACAGTCAGGCAGAAGGAGTTTCCGGTGCTGAATTTGTGAATGATCCTCTTTTGCTTTTGCGAGACGAATTAAAAACATTCGGCAGGATAAATAAAATTCCTGAAATTCAAAACGGCATGATTATTTTCAAAGATGGAGATAAACGTTGGATCCTTATCAACGCAAAATCATCCCAAGACGGTTTCTCAGGATCGGCTCAGCTTGTCGCCAAAGCGGTAAATGCCTGCATTTCCTCGGTACAACGTGAATATCCTCATACCGAAGTTATAAAAAGAGCAGCTTTTTTCTACAGTGCTCATGCGACAGCCACGGCTACACGGGATCTTACTTTATTGGGATCTTTGACGCTTTTGGGGATCATATTGCTTTCTTTGATTGCATTTAAAAGTTTAAAACCTTTGCTGCTTATCTCAATCTCACTGGTTTTTTCATTAAACTTTGCCTGTGCTGCGGTATTTTGGTGTTTTGACAATATCAGCCCGCTGGTATTGGTTCTCGGATTGTGCGTAATAGGACTTTGTACCGACTATACCGTTTACTACGTGGTTAGACGAAAAACTCACTGCAATGAATCTGCCGTTTTAAGTATAAAAAAATTAAGCAACGAGCTTTATGCAGCCTATTTTTCTTCGGCAGCTGCATATGCCGTATTGATGTTTTCCCCCTTTCCTCTTTTAAAAGAACTGTCACTTTTCTGTGTTGCAGGACTTTCGGCAAGCTTAGTGTTCGTACTTACGATAGAACCCAAAACAGGCAACTTCGGCAAACAAACACCTGATCTTAAATATGCTTACGTTTTTTTAAAACTTTTATCAGGGAAAAAAGCATTTTGCTTTATTTTATTGTTAGTTGCTGTAAATTTGATCGGGATGCAAAAATTATGCTTTAACGACGATCCTTCTGCATTACAAGAAGTTCCACGCTCTCTTTTAAACGAAGATAAAAAAGTGGAAAAAATTATGGGAACAAGTTTTGACCAAACCTGGATCCTGCTTACTTCACCTGACGAGACTTCATTTAAGCAAGATATTTATACACTGAGGAAAATAACCAAAGAAGCAATAGCTCGCGGCATCATACAAAAAGCTTTTTTGCCGCCGATAAACCCGGACGAAATTTTTATAAAAGATCGTTTGCTGGTAAATAACGCCGTCTTAGAACTGGCCTGTCAATTAAAAGACAAAGGGATCAGAATAAATACCGACTCCTACTTAAAAGATCAGAATATTTTGCTAGAGGATTTTTTTAAAAAAGCCCCGGGTATTGCTTTTGCACCTTTTTACATGACTTACGGACAAGATAAAAACCATGCTTTTATGATTCAACTTACAGGTCTTGACGATCCGCAGGCTTTAAGACAATTATTAAACACTGCAGACGGAAACTTCAAACTCATCGACCGACGTCATGACTATACTTTGCTCTTTAAGGCATGTCGAGAAAATGCTCTCACAATGTTATTGATAGCGCTTATGGCCGTGTTTGTACTTGAACTGATAAAATTTAAATTAAAAAGAGCATTGATCTGTTTTATTCCGCCTGTGCTTTCCATTATATCTGCTCTTTGCATACCTGCTTTGTTCGGTTTTGAGAGTAATCTCTTTTCAATAACCGCTCTTTTACTTGTACTCGGTATAGGTATTGATTACACTTTGTTCTTCTCAAATTCTTCTCATCAAAGCGAACATACTTTATACGCAGTTACGGTATGTGCCCTGACAACTCTGCTGTCGTTAGGAATTTTATTTTTCAGTAATACTTATGCCGTGAGCGTTTTCGGCCTTACACTCAGTATCGGGATTGCCGTATCCTACGTTTTGGCGGTTATATGCAGGAACCAAGATGTTTAAGATTTTAATCGGCTGTTTTTTTTCGGTAGTTATATTATCGATATCCGGCTGTACCCAGACAAATTTGCAAACAGTTCCCAAAGCTTATCTTACCTATGAGCTGAAAATTCCTCTTTCCGTATATTCGTATCCCGGGTCTTTGGAAACCAAACAACTTTTGAATATTCTCCATTCAGGAGAAAAAGTTGCAATGTTTTGTCTTGTAAAAGCAGATCCTCTCGGGATCAGCATTAACGGTTTTACCTTAAGCGGAGTAAAAATTTTTGAACTCTCTTTTAACAGGCAAGGATTGAAAGCTAAAAGTTTTATTCCTTTAAATCAGGCTCCGGCTCCTGAACAAATTCTTCTTGACTGCATACTAGGCTTATATCCTGAGGAAACTTTGAAATCAGCTCTCTCCGACGAAGTAGAACTCTTTTCTAAAGAACACGTCCGTCTTGTAAAATATCACGGAAAAACAGTCAGATCTTTTTCTTATGACGATGAGGATCATCTGTCATACGTAGAATGTCCGGAATTTGATTATTCAATAAAAATCAAGAGCATTAAATGATTCATATTACTGCTGCTGCCGTCACGTGCGCCTGTGCACACAATGATCAAGACGTAGAAAAAGTATTAAGAGAAAGCAAAAACTATACTTTTTGTCACGATCTGACCTTATTACAGGACGCTGCGGCTGCATCTTTGGCCAAAGTGCAGTTACCGTTGCTTTTTGAAAAAAACATAATTGAAAAACACGGACTTAATGAACACAACAGCCGCAACAACCGTCTTTTGCTGCATACCGTATTGAAAATTAAAGCAGAAATTGAAAACGCGTTGCAACGCTATGCTCAGGATCGCATCGCTGTGATCGTCGGAACCAGTACTTCAGGACAGGATGAGGCCGATGCTTTTATTTCAAACAGAAAACTCCAAGATAACGTCAAGTATGCTTATTCCATGCAGGAACTTGGTGATCCTGCATGCTTTTTAAAAAAGCTTTTTGATTTAAAAGGACCTGCCTACACCATCTCAACAGCATGTACCTCAAGCGCAAGGGCCTTGATTTCGGCATCAAGACTGTTGCGCTCAGATCTGTGTGACTGCGTGATCGTAGCAGGATGCGACACCTTAAACAGAATGACGATAAACGGTTTTCATTCCATGGGAGTTTTGTCCGAGAGTGAATGTACCCCTTTTGCAAAGGGACGAAACGGCATCAGCATAGGTGAAGGAGCCGGAGTAATGCTGCTGTCAAAAGACGGCAATTGCGATGATGTTTTTTTTAAAGGATACGGAGAAAGTTCCGATGCCTACCATATCTCATCGCCGGATCCTGATGCATTCGAAGCCGTCACTTCAATGCGCGATGCTTTAAAGCGAGCACAACTTTCTTGTTCTGACATCGATTACCTTAATCTGCACGGAACCGGTACTTTATTAAACGACGCGATGGAATCTAAAGCTGTAAAAAATTTGTTTACAAAGATCCCCTGCAGCTCTACCAAGCATTTTACCGGACATACTTTGGGGGCTTGCGGGATCATTGAAGCCTGTTTTCTGTACATTTTGCTGAAAAATCCTGATTGTCCCCTGCCAGCTCAGGATTTTTCTTTAAAAGACTACGATGACAAATTGGGAGAATTCGGACTTTTGAAAGTACCATCTTCCGGTAAAAAAAGACATAATATGATGTCAAACTCTTTTGCTTTCGGCGGAAATAATGTCAGCATCATTCTTGGAATAATGTAATGAAATATCAAGATCCTTCCTGTTATCTGCCGCATGATCCTCCCATGTTGCTGATAGACGAAGTTTTAAAAGCCGACGATACTCATTGTCAGTGCTTAAGTATTGTTTCGCCCAAAAAACGTCTGGCTCCTTTTTTAAACAGTGACGGAAGTCTGCCTTCATTAGTGGGAACTGAGCTTATATTTCAGTGTATAGGTGTTTATTCGGGAATTTTGAATCAGCGCCTCAACCGTTCCAAGATCAGCGTGGGCATGGCTTTGGGAATGCGCGACTTTAAAACGAGCAGCAGGACTTTTGCAAAAGATTCTAAATTGCTCATCATCGTGGATATGCTCATGAATGACGATTCCATAGGATGTTTTTACGGATGCATAAAAAGTTCTGATCATATT
>JALEXT010000197.1 GCA_022779845.1 Succinatimonas sp. | reverse complement strand
CACCCTGTGGCCATGGCCAACGGCGAGCGCTTCGCAATTCGTGAAGGCGGCAAGACCGTAGGTGCCGGTGTTGTCGGTGAGATCATTGAGTAATCTTTAATGATTGCCTGAGAAAATCCTGCCTTCGGGCAGGATTTTTTTTGCAAAAAAATCATGTGCAGGTCATACTCTGATCATCTTGCACAAGATGATCAGGATAAAACTCATAAATATGAAACATCTAAAATGTATTACTGCTATTGCAGCTTCATTAGCGGTTATTTCCCTGGGATCAACCGTAGCGTTGAGCTTTTTTTCTGAAAGCAAAAGTCAGGAAATACTGTCAAAAATTTCAGGAAAAATACCGGGACTTGAACTTAAAGCTGTTTCAAGAGATAACGGGATTTTTACCAAGACAGGGCGTTTGTATTTGCGCTATGCTCCTGATCCCAAAGAACGGAACGGGATCATTACAGCTTTTGACTATAAAGTGAATCTTGGTTTTTTGGGTGTTTCTGGTTCTTTTGAGCGAGTGAGCGGGGTTGGCAATCTAGATGAGGTGATGCGTCCTTTTTTAGAGAAATTGCCGCACATACACGGCAGATTCAGTGCATCGCTTTTTGAAATGGGAGCTTCTGCTGATTTGCAAAGCGAAGCCTTTTCTGTTCCGCTAAATGACGGACGGTGCAATATAAGACCGGCATCAGCAAATTTGGCATTGAATGCAGCATTGGATGGCAAAGTCCGTTTTAATCTTTCCGAGCTGGATTGTATGTCAGACCGCAATTACCACGGACGAAAGGCTTATATTTTAGATTTAAAAAATTTATACGCTGAATTTATGCCAGAATTAAGCGGACGTGCGTTAAAAAAAATGCAGTTTAATGTAGGTGCTCAATCTTTTGCAGCCGAAGCATCTACTTTGTATTTAATAGGTTTTGGACCTGACGATGAAGTAAAAGATCCTTCGTTACGCGAAGGTTTTTCGCTTGACGAGCCGAAGGCGATATTGAATGTTGGTGAGTCGGATGTTACCGGTTTGCAGAGTTTGGGTATACAAATTTACGGTAATTATGCTTTTGGTATGCCTTTTATTCGCGATGATATGATGATCCCCATGCATTCTTTCCGCAATTTAAATTTCGATGCAAAGGTTTCTTCAGTTGACCTTAAGAAGCTGGTTAAGGCTTTAAAAAATGGAGAAATACCGGATTTAAAAAATTTGAAAGATTTTATCTCATCCCCGACCGTGTTTGATTTAAAACGTTTCTATTTTGAAAAGGGCAGTGAAACTTTTGAGTCTTCGGGCAGTTCTTCTTTAGCTTTGAATTACAGCGGTAAATTACAGAATTTGTCAGCTGATTTTTCTATAAAAGCCGGAAAGAAAATGGTTAATGAATTTTGCCAGAACGGATATGGTGAAATGCTGAATGTTTTGCTGAAAAACGGCAGCATTGCCTCTAGTGGCGACGTATATTCAACCAGATTGCAACTTCAGAATGAAGATTTAAAACTTAACGGAGTAAGTCTTCAGAGTGTGGATGGAAATGAAGACGACTTCGTCGGAACGGAGAATTCAGATGAATAGCCTTTACGAAAAATGCGCGGGCAGACCTTTGATAGTGGCCGAACTTTCAGGAAATCATAACGGCAGTCTCCAAAGAGCAATGGAGTTGATGGATCTTGCCGTAAAAAACGGAGCTGATGCCGTCAAGATCCAAACTTATACTGAAGACTCCTTGACTCTGGATTGTTCAAGGCCCGAATTTATGATTAAAAATGGGCTGTGGGCCGGACAAACGCTTTATGAACTGTATAAAAAAGCCAAAACTCCAAGAAAATGGATGAAGCCTATGTTTAAGCACGCACAGGAAAAGGGAATACTGCTGTTTTCAAGTCCCTTTTCTCCTGCTGACGTTGAAGCTTTGGAAGAAGCTGCTTGTCCTGCCTATAAAATAGCTTCATATGAACTCAATTATCCTGAGCTTATATCGTTGTGTGCTTCAACGGGAAAACCTTTGGTGATCTCTACCGGCATGGGATCGTTAAAAGAAGTTGACTTTGCCGTGGATCTGGCTTTAAAAAAAGGATGCGGAGAATTGACTTTATTACATTGTGAAAGTCGTTATCCTGCTGATCCTAAAAAATTCAATTTAAAGAGTATTCCTTTTTTTAAAAAACGCTACGGTTGCCGTGCGGGATTGTCGGATCACGCTTTGGGGGACAGTATTGATCTTGGTGCAGTTGCACTGGGTGCCGACATGATAGAAAAGCATTTTACGGACAGCCGAGAAACGGGCGGAGTAGACAGTGCTTTTTCTATGGAACCTGATGATCTTAAACATTTGCGAGAGCACAGCGAGGCGGTAGCATCTTCATTGGGGCAAGAAAATTTTTGTGTAAGAGATGATGAAAAGTTATTGCGTAACGGCAGACGCAGTGTCTATCTTGTCAGAGCCTTAAAAAAAGGAGCATGCTTAACACGGGATGACGTAGCGGTAGTAAGACCAGGCAACGGACTTTCACCTTATGAACTTCCCAACCTTTTAGGAAGAATTGCCTGCTCTGATCTTATTGCACCGTCTCCGTTGAGAGCAGATGATTTTAAGGAAAAAATGGATAACTAGTTATTCAGACCTTAAAAAGGACCGGTAACGGATCGGTCCTTGTTTGTGCTGTAAAGATAGGATCAATATCTGATTGAGCTCATCTTGGAGAGTTTTTCACGATCGTGGAAAGCCTGAATGCGGCGTATGGTGCCGGTACGTCCGCGTGTTGATAATGAAGTGGTTATGGCATAACCGCGACGATAGCGAACACCGTCTACCAGATCTCCGTCGGTAACGCCTGTGCAGGCAAAATAACAAGTATCGGTCTTAATCAGATCGTCAATGCTGTATATGGTCTTAAGATTAAAGCCGTCTTCGCCTTCCAGCATTTTACGTTCTTCCTGAGTCTTAGGTGCAAAACGCATGAGCATCTGTCCGCCTGAACCTTTGATACCGCAGGCTGTGACTATCGCTTCGGGAGTGCCGCCAATCCCCATTACCATGTCAACTTCGCTGAACGGATCCGTAGCTAATAAAGCACCGGCAATGTCTCCTTCGGGACGCAGCAATACGCGGGCTCCTACAGAGCGGATCTCGGCTGCCAATCCTTCGTGACGAGGTTTATCCAATACGAAGACGCTAAGTTGTGATACAGGTTTGCCGAGGGCATAAGCCGTTTTTTTAAGATTATCCGCAACCGGTGCGTCCAAGTCGATAACTTTGGCAGCTTCAGCTCCTACTATGATTTTTTGTGCGTAATAACTGTGTCCAGGATTGAACATAGTTCCTTTCGGCGCCAGTCCCGCACAAGTCATGCTGCCGGTTCTGCCGAATGCAACGCATGAGGTTCCGTCGACGGGATCTACGGCTACGTCCATTTCGGGACCGTCGCCGAACCCTACGTCTTCACCTGTAAAAAGCATGGGCGCGTTGTCTTTTTCTCCCTCTCCTACCACAACTTTGCCGCGTATATGTAAAGCTTGGAATGCTATGCGCATGGCGTTGACTGCATCCTGATCAACGGCTTCTTTATCACCGCGTCCGATATTTACTGCAGACGCTAAAGCTGCTGCTTCGGTTACACGCACGAGATCCAAAGCGATGTTTTTGTCTGCCAAATGCTGAAGCATAAAAAACCCCTGTTTTTTTCATCTGTATTGTTATTCTGACGTTTTGCAGTCTTACATATAACAATATAGCCGAAAAAACAGAGAATTAACTTAAAATCATGCTTTAGATATTCTGTTTTGAAGCTGGGATCACGACTTTAAAACAGGTCCCTTTGCCAATCTGGCTTTTTACGCTTACGTCTCCACCGAAAAATTTGGCAGCCCGTTTGACTATTGACAGCCCAAGACCGGTACCTTCATTGCGGCGAGAATGACTTTTGTCGACACGGTAGAAGCGTTCGAAAATACGTTGTTGATCTTCTTGAGAAATACCGGGACCGTCATCTTCTACCATAATAACTTTATTACCGTCTTCTTCTTGTAGTTCTATGTTTACGTGTCCGTGTTCTTTGCCGTATTTAATCGCGTTATCGGTTAAATTGAAGATCATTTCGTAGAAATAACGGTAGTTACCGGTGAACTCGGTAAGTGATCCATGAATATTTATCGAAATATTCTTGTATTGGGCTTTGTCATGAAGGGTTTTGGATATTTCGTTGCAG
>JALEXT010000188.1 GCA_022779845.1 Succinatimonas sp. | reverse complement strand
CTGCAAGCCCACGAAAGCGATGAACATGCCGATACCGACGACCACGGCAGCTTTAAGGCTCATGGGAACCGAGTCGATGATGAGCTGTCTTAATTTGGTGACGGTTAAAATAAAGAACACGATGCCGGATACGAACACCGCACCCAATGCAGTCTGCCAGGGCAGTCCCAGAGTACCGCAGACATAGAAAGCAAAGAAAGCATTAAGTCCCATACCGGGGGCCAAAGCTACCGGGAAATTGGCAAACAGGCCCATGGCCAGAGAGCACAAACCGGCAGACCAGATGGTGGCGGCTACGGCGGCTTCGCGCGGGATGCCGGCGTTGGTCAGAATGCTGGGGTTTACAAACAGAATATAGGCCATGGCCACGAAAGTGGTGATGCCTGCAATGATCTCGGTACGAACGGTGGTATTTTTAGCAGAAAGCTTGAAAACTTTCTCAAGAATACCGCCGGCAACTGCTTGGGACATAAATACCTCTGATAAAAAAACGCGTGCTCTGCGCACGCGTGCAGTATAACAGGGGATTTTTACATCGCAAGTATACATACAGCGTTTTTACGCCGTTTTTTTGCTTCAGGACAAAAGTCTTAACGCCAAAGCACTCTCACGCTGTACGGTTCTTAAGCAGGATCTTAAAAGGATCTGCCGCTTGGAGCAGATCTCAAGAATTTTTTTGGCACGGGTGATCCCCGTGTAGATGAGCTCGCGGCATAACACCCGATTGTCCTGCTGATTTGAAAGCACTACCACGGCCTTTTCATATTCAGATCCCTGTGATTTGTGTATGGTCATGGCATAGGCTTCCTCACAATTTCCAAGATATACGGGATTTATAGCTCTGGCCTTGTCTTTTTCATTAGGATCCGGGAACCAAACTTTAAGCTCACCTGACTTGTCGGACGCTGCAAATCCCACATCACCGTTGTGAATGCCGATAGAATTGCTGTTGACCGTGGCCATCACCACCCTGCCTGCAAACCATAAATCGGAGGCGTGTACTTTCCGTTTTTTGATGATCTCCTTTACCATTTCGCGGTTTAAGCTCTTAACCCCGAAAATTCCTGAACGGTTTGAACACAAAAGGCGGTAGCTATCCAGCAATTTAAAAGCAAAACCTGCAGTTTTTTCATCAAGATAAGGATGTTGCTCCACGTAATCAAAAAATGCCCCGTAGCCTTTGCTCATCGAATCTTCAATCAAATTGCGCATTACTTTACGGACATTTGTATCGTCATAATCTCTGAAGCTCACATCAGGAGCACTACTCAGTGAGTCTGTCGTCTTTTGTAAATACAAAAACGCTTCGTCTTCTTGATAATTTACCCCTGCAGTATTAACCGCCCGTGCAAGTTTGCCTATGCCCGAGTCTTCTTTAAACCTGAAGCTCTTGGTTAAAAACATCACATGATCAGACATCTGCCTGGGAGCTTTTAAGGCATCTTCAGGGCATGCTGCCAAAGCTGCCGTTGCCTTTACGATCTCATCTGATGGCATGCGCAATTGGCAAAGATCAGCCATGACAGATCCTGCCTCCACCGAGCAAAGCTGATCTTTATCGCCAAGCAGGATCAAAGCCGAGTCTTTTGGCAAAGCCTTGCACAGCTTGTAAAAAAGCGGCATATCAATCATGGAGACTTCGTCTGCTACCAAGATGTCACAAGGAAGAGGATTTGATTCATTAAATTTGCTAAGCGTGGAGTGAGGATGTACGCCGATAAGCGAGTGTACGGTTAAAGCACTGCGCGGGATGCGCTCAAGCAAAGCCTCAAGACTCTCTATTCCGGATTCTTTAAGTAAAGTACCAAGCCCGTCATCACTGTTTTCTGCACTAAGCATTTCATCAAGCTTCTGGGTAATGGACTCGCCCACGCGTCCTGAGGCTTTGCCGGTAGGGGCACAGAGCATGATCCTCACGTCTTCATGCTTATTGCGTCGTAACTTTACTGCCAGCATGGTAAGCAAAAGATTGGTAACCGTGGTGGTCTTGCCGGTACCGGGACCTCCTGAGATCACGGTAAACCCTGATTGCAAAGCCAAAGCCGCCGCACACTTTTGCTTGTCTACTTCATTTGGGAAGTCATGTTTAAATTTTTCAAAAAGCAGATCCAGCATCTTTTTGGCAAAGAGCAGATCCTCGTTGCTCTTTAAAAACGGTTTGGCTTGCTCATGCTCTTTTATCAAGGCGGCACAGCCTGCCTCATAATTGTAATAACGCCTGAAATACAGACGGCCTTTGTCAAAGACTAAGGGAGAGGGAAGATCGGCAGCAGCTCCTACCGCACTGCAGGACAAGGCTTTTTGCAACGCTTGATCGTCAAATTTTTCAAGATCATTTCCGTATTTTTTATACAATTCATCTTTCCAAAATCCCTGGAACTGCCCAAAAGCCTCGTCTTCACTTAATTCTTCGTCTGCTGCCAGATGCTCTTTAAGATCAGAGAGTATGCCCTCACGTGCCTTTAAATCATTATCTGACCGGGTAAGCCTGAGACATACGTCGCCTGCGTCCGTGCGGCAGCAAAGATCGCAAACCAACAGCAAAAGCTCAAGATTGCAATCTTTATAGCTATGCATAAGCTCATTGCACAAAGCAAAAGCCAAAGGCGGAAGGCAATTACTGCTTCTTAGGGAAGATACGAACTTTTCCAATGTCTGTTTCATGTCAGTCCTGCCTTAATTTTTTTCGTGCTCAAAGAGCTCATCAAGCTCTTCTATGATCTCTTGTTTGGGTTTGGTATAAAAGATCCCGTGATCCTGACCGTCCGCACCTCTCATGCCGCGCAGATAAAAATAAAGCACGCCGCCAAAATCCCGCTCGTAACTGTAATCTCGGATGCGGTTTCTTAAAAAACGATGCAAGGCCAAAGAATAGAAAAGATACTGCACGTCGTAGCGGTTGCGCGGATCAAAAACCGAACGCATTACCGCCTCGCGACTGTAATCCTCATACGATCCGCCGAGGTTCGTGGATTTATAGTCGGCCACGAAATAAGCTTTATGTCCGTCGCGCCTGCCTTCAAACACCAAATCAAGCGATCCGGTGACAAAACCAGACAAAACCTTTTGGGACAACCAAAGCCTGTCCCACTCAGGATAAATTTCCTGAGCACTGCTCTTGCACAGAGAGTTTATTTTCTGGGTCGATACGTCAGATGACGGCATGAGATATTCCATTTCGGCAAGCCATTGCCCTTTTTTCAAAGCCCCGAGACAAAAATCCTCACCTGCCTCTTTGACAGGACAGAAAACGATGTCGCGATACCAGGCACTTAAGGCTGCCAACAAATCATCTTCTGCTGACAATGTCCCGCTTTTTTGGATCCATTGCATGGCAAGATATGAAAAAAGCGGATGATTCAAGGCCGATCTTCTGATGAAACTTTCCAAATATCCAGGATCAGAGGCTTTGGAAAAATCCAATTCCTGTAACAGTTCGTGCAAAAAGGTTCCGGCATCCGTACCGCGGGGAAAGCTAAAGGCATTAAGCTCGTTTTGCAAAGGCGAAATCACCGGTACTTTGGGATCATCATCGTAAGACTGCGGGGCAAACTGCTCGTGCAATCCTGCCGTTACCGCAGAATATGAACTTACGCAAAAGCTCGTATCGATATTTTTATCAAGCTTGGAACTGAGCAACTTCCTGTGCTCGTCTGCATGCTCTTGCTCCAAAGCCTCATTTCCGTACGCCTTTTCCAAACTTTGTATTTGTGCAAATTTAAAAGATCCGTCTTGTCGCTGCGCATTTTCAAGCATTGCGTGCAGATCATCCCCGTGCGCACTTTGCATCAGTTCGCGCACCAGCGGCAGACCCTTTTTTGCATCTATATTCTGATCAGTTGAGATGATGAAATTGGCAGCACAGGCCCTGGTCAGCGCCACGTACAAAAGTCTGGCGCTCTCTTCAAGCTCCTCCTGCTGATTCAAAGCCCGTACGTCCAAATCTCCTAATTTGGGCTCAAGAGCCAATACCCTGCGGTGCAAGGCGCGATCATAGTACAAGGTACCGACGCTTGCGTTATTGTTTTTATTTCCTGAGGTTAACGCTCCCCAAAGAAAAGGCAGCACTACCAAAGGAAATTCCAAGCCCTTGGATTTGTGTACCGTATAGACTTTTACCTGCTCGCGCTCGGATCCCAAACGATGTTTTAATTCATCGCTTGAGAGATCCTCTTTGGTATTCTTGCCTTTGAGCAATTTCTGATACCAGGCATACTGAGCCTCGGCACCGCCTAAAACGTGATTTTTGCTTTGTACAAGCTCGGCTATCTGATTGCAATCGGTAAGCAATCTTTCGTTCTGATGTTCAAGCAATTTCCTGATCACTTCGTGGCGCTCGCACCAACAGGACCAAGAGGGGACAAAACCGTCTTTTTCCCAGAGTTCGCGACATTTTTGCAAAAGCGTAGCTTCATCATCCAAAACGTTGGGATCGGATAATTTTTCAAGATCATGTGAAGTTTCATTTAAAGATGACAACAGGAGGCGCAAAATCTGTCTTGAGTCGGTATAACGCAGCATGGCCTCCATAAAACACTTTATGAGCAAAGCACTCTCAGTGAGCCTGCTGTAATTCTGCCCGCCCTTTACGTATTCTTCGGTAAACACGGAGGCTTTGTCGGAAAAATATACGCAGGGGATCTTAAAGCGTTTTAAAGCCTCGCTTATCAATAAAAATTCCTTGCCGCTGCGCACCAGCACGGCTATGTCTGCAGGCTTGACCTTTCTTGGGCCGTCTCCTCCCTGCTCTTCAAGCCTTCCTTGTTGCAAAAGACTCTTTATTACCAACGCCGCGGCCTGTGCCTGTTTTTTACGTATTGAATCGGCTTTGGTATCGTCACCCAAAGATACGCCGTATATATAAGTTCCGCATTTGGCCTCTACTGAAAAGTCATCACCGAAAGCAAAGCGTGATTTGCCGGCAAACTCAGGCTCTTCACGCTTGGGCCAGGCGACTTCATCAAACAAGATGCGATTTTTACAGCCGTCCTGATCCTCCTTATCGGGAGCGTCGAAGAAAGGATCTTCATTTAAATGATCTTCATCAAAGCCGTGAAAGATCTTGTTTACCGACGATACCACCCCGGCACTTGAGCGGTAATTGGTATTAAGCGTATAGCATCCTGAACCAGGAGCTGTGCCGGGATCCGAGATAATGAGACTTTCCGCTTCGTGATAAGAATTGATGTCGGCATTGCGGAAGGCGTAAATGGACTGTTTGGGATCGCCTATCAAAAAGCAACGCGGTTTAATGAGTCTTTTTTGATGATCCTCGGCTAAATACAGTCTTTTAAAGATCGAGAACTGCACGGGATCCGTATCTTGAAACTCATCGATGACGGCAACCGGGTAGCGCTTGCGCAACACCTCTACAAAGGAGCGGTTTTGATACAGGGCCGCATCAAGTTTTACCAGCAGATCGTCAAAAGAGAGCTTGGTGTCTTTGCTGCAGGCTTTTTCTCTGGCATCGATAAGCAGGATCCCCAACAGCACCAAAGCTGCCGGCCTGCTGCGCTCTTTTAATTGGCCGCATTTTAAAATTAGATCTCCGCTCTCCTTACAAAGAGAGAGCACTCTCTGCATCTGAGGAGCCTGATTTGATGAAAGCAGTTTTAACAGATCTTTTGCAAAGCTAAACCAGTCTTCATAGACATAACCTTTTTTGGCAACAAGTCCTGCAACGCTTATAAGCTTTAAAAGATCGGGCGCTTGAGATTTAAGCTGTGAAAAAAGCTCTTTGGTAAAAGCCTTGACGCTTTCATTCATTTTATCGGTTTTTTTAAGCCCGAATCTCTTCCACGAGGCTTCCTTGAAAGCGGCGATAAAAGCCTCAAGATCTTCACATCCGCAGTCAGATCCTGCATAGTTTTGCAAAATTTTTGCGTAATCGTCACTGCATGCCAGAGTCTCATCTCGTACTTTGCGTGCAAGTTTGATCAGATCCTGTCTGACAGATGCGCGTTTATGACCTGCATACTCCTCTATTAAAGATCCTTTTAGCGAGAAACCCAATACCGCTCCGTCTCCTTTTTCACGGTGAGAACACCTCACATTCAAAAGATCCCTGACTGTTCCTTCGATCAGTTTTTCATCGGGAGATGAAATCCCCAAAAGCTCAAGCAAAGCCTCGGCATCGTCACTGTTTTTATAAAAAAGCGAGCGCCACAGCTCATGATCTGAGGCTCTGTAAAGATCCTGTAAATCCTCGATACTGCACAACTCTTCGTCAAAAGCCTCGCCTGCCTCGAAGGAATACACCTGATTTAACGAACTGTTGCAAAAAGAATGGATGGTGGAGATGGAGGCCTCGTCGATACTGCGCTCGGCCTTAAGCAGAATGCGGCTGTCACGCATGAGCAGATCGGCTTTTGGCAGCGCGTTGAGATTGAAAAGCTTATCCTGCCAATGATCTTTTTCTATGCCCAGGCGCTTTAGACATAATAAAAGCAGTTTGTCCTCGGCTTTTTCCGCAGTTTTAAGATCTCCTGCCAAGACCGCTTCAAAAAGCATTCTGGCTTCGCGGATCTTGGCTCTGATGCGTTCGCGCAGATCGGAAGCGGCGGCATCGGTAAAAGTCACTACCAAAAGTTCGTCCAAATCGAATCTCTTGCAACAGCCGTCTCCTAGCAACAGGCGCAACACCAGATAGGTGATGGTAAAAGTCTTTCCGGTTCCGGCACTGGCGCCGATCAT
>JALEXT010000161.1 GCA_022779845.1 Succinatimonas sp. | reverse complement strand
GGTGGCACGCATGGAATCTGAGATCATAAGAATATGATCAGCATCAAAGAGCTTGAAAGCGGCTCTTACCGCGGCTTCGTGTACGTGGATCCCGTCACATATGAGTTCTGCGTCGGAAAGATAATCCATGCCGGCTGCAATAGGCCCTGGGGCACGCGACAGCAACGTGGGCCTGGCATTATAAAGGTGGGTAAGTTCACGGGCTCCGGAGCGAAAAGCCTCGCTTGCCTGTTCGTAATTGCAGGCGGTGTGTGCTATGGAGATGCGTACCTTATCATGCATGGCTTTTATAAAATCAACGGCACCGGAAACTTCCGGAGCTACGGTACAGATTTTAATGTGATTACCGGAGTTCTCTTGCAATTTGTTAAAGAGTTCGTCTGACGGCTTGACGATGAATTTAGGATCTTGAGCTCCGCATCTTTCCTTTGCAATAAAAGGACCTTCCATGTAGATCCCTTCAAAAGAAGCGGCTTTTTCAGAAGGTTTATAGCTGGAGGCAGTTTTTATTGCTTTTGAAATGGCTGGCAGATCCAAAGTCATGGTGGCAGGACAAATTGAAGTAATACCGTTATAAGCTTCATAACGAGCCAGGTTTTCCAAGGTATCGTTATGCGCGTCCATAAAATCTTCACCGTTTGCTCCGTGAAAATGCAGATCGCAAAGTCCAGGTAGCACATACAGATCACGACCGTCCATTACCACTTCGTCATCTGATGCATCAGATATATGTTTGTCTTTGATAAAGATATCTTTGCGGGTAAGTCCTTTTTGGGGATCGTAGGCCAGAGTGTTAACGATCTGCATAGAAAATCTGCCTTCAGTGTTTTCTTTATTGTGTGGGTAATACTCAGAAAGTCTTCTGCATTTTAAACATTTTTTGCAAACTTGCTCACTGTTTAAGTATTTATAATTAAATATCAAAAAGTTAAATCTAATTTTTGGTGTATATTCTGAATATGATTTTTTAAAGAAATCAAGTACGAGAAATTTCAACGGCTTAAATTTGCCCGTCAGATGGCAGATATAAGGAAAGTCTGTTTTGCAAACTACGGAATATGCTGAAGTCAAAGCGTTTGAAAGCTTGACGACCTTATACTCAAAAGGTGACAACGTACATTCTTTGTGTGCTCCTAAGGTGAATTTGCTGACTAACGTTCCCGAGCGCAACGAAAAGGTGATCACTTCTTTGGAAGAGGAGTTGCACGATTGCGACTTCTTTGAAATGAGCGTCGCTTTTGTCACTTTGTCCGGGATCGAGGCGTTGAAAGGTACGTTTGATTATTTGCAAAAAAAAGGAGTTAAAGGGCGTCTGCTGACTTCCGACTACCTTACTTTCAGTGATCCTGCGGCCCTGAAATTTTTGAATTCGTTGTCAAATCTTGAAGTCAGGATGTATTGCTGCAAAAAAGGCAATGACGGATTTCATACCAAAGGTTATATCTTCGGGACGGGCAATAATTTTCACGTGATCATCGGCAGTTCCAATCTTACGGTTAAAGCTTTAACCTGCAACCGGGAATGGAATGTACGGCTTGTGTCAAATGATCAGAATGAATTTATACATGAGCTGAAAAAATCTTTCGAGGAGTTTTGGACAAAGTCATACCCTTTAAGGGAAGTTATTGATGATTATACAAATAAATATAATTCCAATCAAATTTATATAGCAGATCTCAGGCGTCTGCAAAACAAAAAACAGTTTGCATCTTTTGTTCCTAATGAAATGCAGAATAAATTCGTGGCCGCCTGCCGCGACTTGATCGCAAAAAAGCAAAGCAAAGCCTTACTGATTTCTGCAACCGGTACCGGCAAAACATATGCGGCGGCTTTTCTTGCAAAAACTTTAAAACCAAGGCGGCTACTTTTTGTGATCCACCGAGAGCAGATCGCCAAAAAAGCTCTTGAGACTTTTAAAAAAGTGTTAGGCGGAAGTGATGAGCGTTACGGCCTTTTGTCAGGACACAGTCATGAGGACAATGCCGACTTTCTTTTTGCTACGGTACAAAGTCTTAGTAAGAACACCAGATTAAGCAATTTTAAACCCGATCATTTCGATCTCATTTTTATCGATGAGGTCCATCATATAGCCGCAGAAAGTTATCAACGTTTCTTTAGGTATTTTTGTCCCAAATTCTGCCTAGGTATGACGGCAAGCCCGGAGCGTACGGACAGTGCGGATATTTTCAAGCTTTTTGATTACAACATTGCTTATGAGATCCGACTCAAGACTGCAATGGAGCAGGATCTGCTCTGTCCTTTTCATTATTTCGGGATCACCGACATAGTGATTGAACACGACGGAGAATACTTTTTAGAATCGGTGGAGAGCAGCACACAGCAGGTAACTTGTCAGGCTTTAAAAGGCGTCAAAGCCTTAGCTTCTGAAAAACGGGTAAGGTATATATTGGAAAAGGCCGCATACTACGGCTATTCGGGCAAAAGAATTAAAGGACTGGTTTTTTGTTCAAGCAATGAGGAAAGCAAAGAACTTTCAAAAAGCTTTAATCTTGCAGGATATAAAACCGTAGCGTTGAGTGCGCAAAATTCAGAGGAAGAAAGAGAAGACGCCGTCGAACGCCTGCAGACTGACGATCCTCTTGCCGACAAGCTTGATTACATTTTTACCGTAGATATTTTTAACGAGGGTATAGATATTCCCGAGGTTAATCAGATCCTGATGCTAAGGCCCACCAAAAGTGCCATCGTTTTTCTGCAACAGTTAGGGCGAGGTCTTAGAAAATCAGCAGGCAAGGACTTTGTGGTGATCCTTGATTTCATCGGTAATTATGCAAACAACTACCTGATCTCGGTTGCTCTTTCAGGAGATAACTCCTATAACAAGGACAATATGCGTCGCTTTACCTCGTCGGGCGCTTATTTTATCCCCGGAGCCTCCAGCATTCATTTTGATGAAATAGCCGCGCAGAAGATCTTTTCTTCAATAGATAAGGCTAAAACCAATGATTTTGCTTTGCTCAAATCGTCGTATTTAAATTTAAAGCACAGATTGGGGCGTATCCCGAAACTAATTGATTTCCCGCTTAATAACGAAGTGGATCCGTCCAAAATTTTCGAACTTAAAAACGGCGGACTTAAATATCCCTGTTATCCTGAGTTCGTAGAAAGTGCCGCTGATGACTTTAAGTGCAATTTATCAGCTACGGCATGTTCAATGCTCAGCTACTACTCGTATTTACTTGGCAAAGGGCAGCGGCTTACCGAACTTTTAATGCTTGAGGCTTTGGTAAAAGACCAAGAGCCTAAGCACTATGCTTTGAATTTTTTAAAAGATCATTACGATATAAAACTTAGTGAAGAGCACTTTGTAAGTGCATTGAAGATCCTGCAGGCTGATTTCTTTTTGAAAAAAGAGGAGAGGGAAAAGCATTCAGACTGTGCGGTCATCGATAGCAATCTGCAGCCTTCTGAGTATTTTAAGCGCTCGCTTAAAGAGTCATTGTTCAAAGAAAGTCTTTATGATCTCATCGAACTTGGAAAGTATTTTTTTGAACATTTCTATGTTAAAAATCGTTATCTGAATACGGATCTCAGCCTCTTTTGCAAATATTCATATGCTGAGGTTTGCCGTCTGCTCAATTACCCCGTGAACTACAACGGAGGACAGATAGGCGGATATTTTTACGAGAAAAATACCAAAACGGTGCCCATTTTCGTAAATTACGACAAAAACGAAGGTGACATAGCCTACGAGGATCGTTTTGTCGACGAAGAAAATCTGCACTGGGTGTCAAAAACCGGGCGTAAACCCGAGTCAGGCGATGCTGATCACATTTTCAAGAGAAGAGCGGAGGATAAAGAAAATCGTCTCTATCTTTTTGTGCGTCGCAATAAGGATGATCATGAAACGAAGGACTTCTACTTTTTAGGAG
The DNA here is from genome assembly GCA_022779845.1 of Succinatimonas sp. Taxonomy (GTDB): domain Bacteria; phylum Pseudomonadota; class Gammaproteobacteria; order Enterobacterales; family Succinivibrionaceae; genus Succinivibrio. Next base: position 2,685 of record JALEXT010000161.1, on the reverse strand, counting down.
AAGTAGAGGCCAAGGGGAGTCCCTCTGTGATTGAAATGTCACGCAACGGGAAAAAAGTCAATGCTTTTTCCTGTACGTTCAGACTGAAAACGCCGGTATCACGGGAAATTTACAGATATCTAACAGGATTTGGAGAAACAGATGAAAAACATTGAAGTGGTGGCAGCCGTAATTTGTGAAAACGGAAAAATTCTGGCTGCTCAGCGCGGATACGGAGAATTTAAAGACGGATGGGAATTCCCGGGCGGAAAAATGGAAAAAGGCGAGAGTGCCGAACAGGCTTTGATCCGGGAGTTGCGCGAAGAACTTACCGTCACGGTTGAAGTAGAAAAGCTCTTAATGACCGTTGAATATGACTATCCTGCTTTTCACCTTACCATGCACTGTTTTTTGACGAAGATAATCTCAGGAAAGATCAATTTGCTTGAGCACGAAGCGATGAAATGGTTAAGTTCTGAAGATATAAATTCGGTAGAGTGGCTACCTGCTGATATTCAGGTGGTTGAGTATTTAAAAGAACATGTTTTAAAACATAATCATGGCATTTAATTTGCTTTAAATTGATAAACATCCTGTTTCCGGTGCAAGGATATTTAGGCCGTAAAACGTGATTTTGAAAAGAATGAACAGTAAAAGCATGCAAAATAAAAAATTCTGGAGGATCGCGTCGTTGATCTTGGGATGTTCTTTCATTTTTGCCGATGCACAGGCCGCGGTACGCTTTGAAGCTACTTTGGGGGCTGAAGCCAGGAAATTATGGTCTGATGAAGGTTCAAAAATCCGTTGCCGCCTAAATTACGATATTCCAGGTTACGGTTACGTATCTTTTACCGCTTTGGCAGGTCGGGAAATCAAGACTTCAATGGGGGTACATCCCAAACTTGGGATCACGGCTAATTCGCTGATGCGTTTTATTGCCTCAAGACCTGAGTGGCAGTCAGGCGGCAGGGAAAGGCAACTTGGAAAAATAAAACTTTATTCAGGTTACGATGCCTATGCAGGTCCTACGCTTTCATTTAAGGTTATGAATGCGTTGAATCAGGGAAAACAGATCTTTATGCCTTATACGGATAAAACGGTGGCTTCAGGGCAGAACATCGTTCCGGTTTTAAGTCCTCTGGGGTTTAAAGAGCATTATGAAAAATTCATTTCATGCCAGCAGCAATTGTTAAGGGTAAGTTTTAACGACGTACAGTTGTTGCCGTTGGTCTTTGCCTTTCAAAGTGACAAACTCACATCAAAATCAGAACGGTCTCTTAAAGAACAACTTGAATATTTACAACAGGACAAATCGATTAATCATATAGTCATCCGTACTTTCTCCTACGATATGAATTCAAAGGATGACTGCATCTCCATGGCAAAAAAAAGAGCCGATGCCGTAAAAAAATATTACGTCGATGCAGGATTTAAGGACGATGATATTGAACTTAAGCAGTTTAACGCACTGACGGTTCAATCTTTCGTTGAAGGGCAGGAAGCTGACAAAGATCCTACGGCGCGCAACGGTCTGGTACAGTTAAACCGCGATGAAAGCGATCCCCGCAGTCTCAGGGACCTAGATTTACCCGATGTCGGTGCAGAAGACTGAAACTTCGGAGAAGACTATGGCTGACAATCAGAAAAAAGATCCCGAAGTTTTGACTAAGAAAAGTTTTTTTTCAAAGCGCTCAGTCATCATTGCCGGTATATGCGGAACTTTGTGTTTTGCCGCCGGATGTTTTTTCTTGTATCGGGGTTTGCAATCTTATTTTGACAGCGGTTCGCAAAGGTTGGTAGTAGAAGGATTGCATGCTCTTGAAAACAATGATGTCGATACTGCGGCCAATCGTTTTGTACGTGTGTTTGCAGAAGATCATGAAGATTGCGTGAGCGCGGATTATTTAGCCTGGATGGAGGCTAAAAAAGGTAATTTTGATAAAGCGCTACTTTATGCAAGACGTTCGGTGGAGCTTTCTAAAGACAGTTCTTCTTGCGAACTTATGGGATATCTGGCTCTTTTGGGACGAGGCAAGGCAAAGGGAGCAGAAGCAGCCTGTTTTTATTTTGAACAGGCAATCTTGCAGATCCCAGAGCATGAACGCGAAGCCAGGTTTCTTCACATGCTTGAATATGCAATCACGTTATGTCAAACCCGCGCAGATTATGTACGCATGGTAAAAAAAGCAGCAGAACAAGGATCCGGTCTCGGTATTTTATTATTGGGGGATCTGGAATTCCTAGGCGAGGGTACCGCTGTCAGTCCGCAAAGTGCGACGGCTGCCTGGCAGGAGGCCAGAAGGCTGGGACGTAACGAAGCTTTGGTTCGTCTTGCTATGCAAAAATGGTACGGAATAGGAGTAAAGCGCAAGCCTGAAGAAGCTTTGAACATGCTAAAGGAAGCGGTTGAGCGCAGGGAGCCTTTAGCCATGTATGATTTGGCTTTGATCAGATTGCGTCAGGAACAAAGCGGTTCTGCAACAGAGGGATTGAAACTCATGCGGCAGGCGGCGTCATTGAAGTTCGGACCGGCCATCACCGCTTTGGGGATCCTGACTTTACATCTTGATTCAAGTAAAGAGGGCATGGGAGCTGCTTTAAGTTTTTTTAAAAGAGCATATGAAGTTGCCGACGCTACTGGCAGCGCTTTTTATGCTTTCATGTTGTATGAAGGTTTGGGAACTCGTGCCGATCAGATCAAAGGAC
>JALEXT010000153.1 GCA_022779845.1 Succinatimonas sp. | reverse complement strand
GTTGTATCGTTTGTCAGAAGACCTTTTGAATAATCTGACAGCAGTACAATATCTGCAGAAGATACAGCTGATTTAACTGATTTTTTTATACGAGGAATGATTTCTTCAGGAATTGGAAATTTTTCCTCTGTATCAATTCTGATAAGATGGGTATTTCCGGCAATAATACGTTTTTTTACGATCGTAGGATAATTTTTAAGTTTTAATAAATGTGAAGTTGCACCGCAATTTCTTAATAATGAACTTATCTTCCTACCATTTTCGTCTGCACCTACTACCCCTATAAACGTTGTTTTAACTCCAAGAGCACATAAATTTGCTACGACATTACCTGCTCCGCCCAACATGTCTTTCGATCTTTTATAATCAAAAACAGGAACAGGTGCTTCAGGCGAAATACGCTTAACCTCTCCATACATAAAAGAATCGAGCATAATATCGCCAACTACTAATACACGTAATGAAGAGAATTTATTGATAATATTTTCGTAAATCATTTTTTTTTATTTTATCTATTATTTTTTTTTAGAAAGATTTCATAGGCTGTTTCTGGAGAAAGAGATAATAAATCTGAGATCCTTACAGCTAAATCTAAAGAAAACGGTTTACCTGAGGCTTTGCTGAAACGGGAGTAAAGAGTTGCGTCGCTGACACCGATGGCTGTTGCTACCTTGCTTATGGTCAGTCCTTGTCTGACGATTTCAGCCTTAAGCAAATCTATGTTCATAACTTACTACAACAAGCTACTTTTATATTGAAACGATATACTTTTGCACATTTTCGCATTAATCAATAAAAAAAAAATGCTTATCTTGCAAGAACGGCTTGTATAGCTATTGTCTATGTGTTCACCTGACTGATTTTGCTTGATTTATTTGAAAGAGGGGGGATTACAGACTTTCCATTAAGAACTCGATAACCGCACTTACTTTCCCTTCCGGCTTTAAGGACGCTCTCCTTGGCACTGCGTTTGACAATACAAGCGGTAACGATCGACATTTGTTAAAATATGAGAAAGGGGGATAGCTATGGCAGGAAACACAACAAGGAGCCTTGGACAGAAATCACTGATCCTGCTGTTACCGCTTTTGTGTCTGGCTCTCATATCCTCAGGACTTGATCCTCGTCTGCCACAATACCTGTCGGAAAACCTGCGCATCTGGATGTTGTCATTCTCATCCATCTTTCTGCCGGGACTATTTGCCACAGCGGCAGCCTGCATGATCCCGACAAACTGGCGTTTTATGCAGGTAATTTCCGTAGCCTGTGCTTATTCGGTATTAACGGCCTATGATCCAAAAGGCCTGCAGGATCTCAGCAACAGCCCTACGGTTGCAGTATTGTCAGCTCTTGCCGCAGCATTGCTTTATCTTCCGTCTGAATACCAAACCTTAAGATCATCTAAAAATGCTGTTTACCTTTTATTAAGATCCTTATTGCTCTCAGGTGCTGTTTACGCATTCATGCTTTCAGTGATCGCCGCTTTGGCAAACTTTATCGATCTTACTTTCAGCAGAACTTTTCAAATTTCCGCACTTACCGCCGTCATCGCCCCGATCTTTACCGTCATGCAGACAGCAGGTTACACTGCCTTTATTTCCGAACTCCAGCCGCTACAATCCTCAGATCCGCATATGCTCGCCGTATCTTCAGCAGTGGTATGCTCAGCGCTCATCTCACTTCCCATACTGATGCTGTCATCTGCAGTAACGGCAAAACCTAACCAAAGACTGTTTTTGGTATCTCTTGGGATCATCACGTTGATCACCTCACATATAGGTGTCTGTGTTTCCATCGAACTTACGGTACTGCTGCTCTTTTTTCCGGGGATCTATGTACTGTTGCTGCTGTCATCAACTCTGCTTGCTTGGAGTTGTTATATGCTTCAGGCCAGTTTTCTCTCGGGCATAGTACAACTGTATCAGCCTAATCTCATCATGGTTTCCACCGATTTCTTCGGCTTGAATAATGACGATCGCCTGTGTCTTGCGCTGTCAGTACTCATCCCCGCTCTGCTCGTACTTTGCATGTGGCTTTTACAACTGCGTTACGGCTATATCCTAAAAGGGCATCAGGATCCGTCTTCCCTGCGCTACCGCATCCAACGCAACAGCAATCCCGATCTCGTTACTCTGGCTTTATTGCGCGCAATAGGCGGGATCTCAAATATCAAACAAGTTCACCGTCAGGGCGGAGAGCTGTTAATAGAGGTAAACGATCTTGAAGCAGTATCTGTCCAGCATTTAACTTCAATTTGCAGAAAACATCCTAGTATGGACAGGATGCGACATCTGCTCATTTGTTATGCAGGATTCAACAGTGCGGTGATTTCAAAACGTCTGTCGGCCTTTATATCAAACGGCGCTCTGCGATCCGACAACACCATACGAATAAATCCGAAATTCAGTATCAGCGATTTTGTAAAACATCGTGATCAAAAACAAGGAATACATACCCATGACCGAGAATAACGAATGGATGCAGATCAAACTGCGCACTACCAACAAACTGTCAGATACCGTATCTGATCTTTTAGAACAGTTGGGAGCTCTGGCCGTCACTTTTGAAGATGCCGAGGATTCTCCCATTCTCGAACCGCGCCCCGGTGAGCGTCGCCTCTGGCCCAATACCGAAGTTACGGGACTTTTTGAAAAAGGAACCGATCCTGCACCCATACTTTCAGCCTTGCGTACGGTACTTGGCGATCACATTCCCATGGCCGCAGCAGGTCTTCAGGATCGCAACTGGATCCGTGAATGGATGTCTCAATTCAAACCCATCAAATGCGGAAACAGATTATGGATCTGTCCTTCATGGCTGCATGTGGAAGATCCTGATGCCGTCACCGTTATGCTCGATCCTGGCTTAGCCTTCGGTACCGGTACTCACCCTACCACCTGGCTGTGCCTTAACTTTTTAGATTCTCTTGATTTAAAAGGGAAAAGTGTGGTGGATTACGGCTGCGGCTCGGGTATTTTAGGAATAGCCGCATTAAAACTCGGAGCTTCTGTTGCATCAGGGGTGGACATAGACGATCAGGCCATCTTGGCATCTGATGAAAACTCCGAGAGAAACGGGGTCAAAGGACGTTTCACACTTTATTTGAATGAAGCTGCTGCCGATGTAAAACCTGCCGATGTAACCGTAGCCAATATTCTTGCTGGTCCTCTTGCCGAACTTGAGCCTGAAATTGCCCGCTTAACTGCCAAAGGAGGTGCTTTGGCACTTTCTGGGGTACTGGTAGAGCAGGCAGAAGAGGTGAAAAAAGCTTATGAAAAAGATTTCATCATGGGTGAGGTAAAGTCCCGCGGCGACTGGGCTTTGCTTACCGGAATAAGAAAATAGACATTTTTTGAGCATTTTGATGCTTTCTTAAGGGTCAAAATGCACAAAATCACGGATTAAGACTAAAATCTCTAAGATCCACGGCGAAAATTCGTACGCCGTAAATATTTTGTTTGTCGGAGCTTTGTGAAATGCCTTCTATCAGACCGCGCGAGCGCAACGCCATCATTCAGTCTTTGAGAGCCGGTGTCACCCCCAGAACGGGACTTGAACATATTCAGGTAGGACGCGTGAACGAGATCAAAGCCTTGATAGGCGATCTCGATAACATCTGCCAAGGCGGCAGTGCTTTCCGTCTGGTGATAGGAGACTTCGGTGCCGGAAAGAGTTTCTTTTTGCAACTCATACGCTACATAGCATTGCAAAAGAATATGGTGGTTTTAAACGCCGATCTTACCCCTGATCGCCGTTTGTGTGCTTCAGGCGGTCAGGCCCGCGCCCTCTACAAAGAGCTGACCCGCAACCTCTCCACCCGCGCGCACCCAGAAGGCAACGCCATGATCCCGCTTATCGAGAAATTCATCACCGAGCAGCGCCGCAGTGCCGATGCTCAGGGACGTGATGTGGAAAGCGTGATCAAAGAAAAATTGGATTCACTTGCCGAACTTGTGGACGGCTACGATTTTTCACAAGTGATCGCCGCCTACTGGCGCGGCTTCAACGAAGGCAACGATGAGCTTAAGAACAGCGCGGTAAGATGGCTGCGCGGTGAATACACTTCAAAACTCGATGCCAAAAAAGATCTCAACGTCAGATCGATAGTAGATGACAGCAGCGTTTATGATTTTTTAAAGTTGCTTTCCCGTTTTTGCGTTCAGGCCGGATACAAAGGATTGCTCATCAATATCGACGAGATGGTAAATCTGTACAAACTGCCTTCTCATACCGCTCGCAGCACCAACTATGAACAGTTGCTGCGCATCTTAAACGACTGCCTGCAGGGAAGTGCCGAACACCTAGGCTTCCTCATGGGAGGAACTCCAGAGTTCTTGATGGATCAGCGCAAAGGTCTTTACAGTTACGAAGCGCTGCGTTCACGCCTTGCCGAAAACACTTTTGCTCAGATAGCAGGAGTTGTGGATTACTCAGGTCCGGTACTGATCTTAAACAATCTCTCCCCGGAGGAGATCTACGTATTACTTTGCAATATAAGAAACGTGTTTGCATCGGGGGATAAGGACAAATATTTGGTGCCTGACGAAGCACTTACCGCTTTCTTGCAACACTGCTCTCAGACCATAGGCGATGCCTATTTCCGTACTCCGCGCAATACCATCAAAACCTTCGTCGACATGCTCTCGGTACTTGAGCAAAATCCCGAGATCCCTTGGACTTCGCTGATCTCGTCGCTCAATGTATCTAAAGAAGCGGCAGATGAAGAGCAATTAGTCACTTTAGATGAAAATAACTCAGAAACGTCGACGCAGGAACATTCAGCAACCAAGCAAGATACAAATACTGCCGTCTCAAACAGCGATGATGACGACGATTTAACCTCTTTTAAACTCTGATGGCGGAAATTTTTAAGAAACTTGATCCGGCCTTACAACGCTGGATCTTCAGGCAAGGGTGGCAGGATCTGCTTCCGGTACAAAAAGCCGCATTGGATCCCGTCTTGGAAGGTAAAAGCGACGTTATTATTTCCGCATCTACGGCAAGCGGAAAAACCGAAGCAGCCTTTTTGCCGGCTCTTACTGCCGTAAACCGTCCCGAAGTAAAAAAAGGCATACGCATACTTTGCGTATCACCTTTAAAAGCGCTGATTAACGATCAGTACCGACGACTGGATCTCATGACAGGAGAGATGCATCTTAGGATCACCCCTTGGCACGGAGATGTAGGCGGGGGGCACAAAGATCAGCTGATAAAAGATCCTGACGGTGTCCTGCTGACTACGCCGGAATCACTGGAGTCTTTGCTTATAAGCCGCCGTCGCTGGCTAAAAGATGCTTTGGCACCTTTGCGCTATATCATTGTCGACGAATTCCACGCTTTTATGGGAACTCAACGCGGTTACCAATTACAATCGCAATTGCACCGCGTGGAGAATTTATGCGGAAGACTTATCCCCCGCATTGCACTCTCGGCTACTTTTTCAAATTCCGACGACATAGCCCTGTATTTAAGACCTCAGGGTAATATGCCCTGCAAAGTTGTAACCGGAGAAAAGACCGAAGAAGACACTCTGGCTCTGCAATTGCGCGGTTATGCCGTGGATGTTCCCGTCAAAGACAAAAAAGAACCGCAGAAGGACGTGCACGAGGATCCTGAAAATTATCAGGAGCTTGCAACAGATCTCTTCAGGCTCATGCGCGGCAAAGTGAATCTGGTGTTTTGCAACTCGCGTTTTCAAACCGAGCTGATC
>JALEXT010000143.1 GCA_022779845.1 Succinatimonas sp. | reverse complement strand
TCCCTCCTATTTCGCGGCGTCCTGTGGCGGAGCTCCCATCTCTATCATCAGACAATACATTGAAAACCAGAATACCCCCGATTAGGCGCCTTATATCCCCGGGCTGAAGCCCGGGGTTTTACGGCGCTTTTTTGATAAAAGACCGTCAACTTTCCCCAAAGCGTCCTCAAGTACGCTGACGTCATCGCACAACGGCAACATCAGCGGTAAAACACCGGCACTGACAAGACCTTCAAAATACCCAGGTAACATCCACAGGCTCTTTTTCTCATCATCCCAAAGCGGCAGCACTCCGACTGTTTTCATAGTCTTACTCCAGATGCTTAGTCGCAAATAAGTTTAAGCCTGCCTAAGTTCTTAATCTGTTTTGCACCGTTTTTTTACGTTCTGTCCTAAAAAAGCACGAAGCCCGGAATAACTCCGGGCTTTTAACTATTTATCCTGTTTTTGTTTTTTTAAGAGCTTGGGTTTACTCTTAAGTACCAATCCTTCACCCTTGCGTTTGGCTTCGGCTACAGCCCGCTCCTGTTTACGCACGGCTTTGGCATCGGCTCTTGCCCACATACGCTCATCTGCTGACTGCTTTTTATCAGCACGCATCTGCGACTGCGTTCTGCGTACCTGAGCAGGTTTTTGTTCGGCATAGGGATTTACCCCGTCCTTAAACTCCACCAAAATAGGGGTCCCCATGATCTTAAGCGCGTCGCGATAGCTGTTGACAATATAGCGCTTATAAGAGGCAGGAAGCTTAGATGTCTTGTTACCGTGAATAATGATGCGCGGAGGATTGTAGCCGCCTGCGTGAGCATACTTCAATTTGATGCGACGGCCGCCTGCCACCGGAGGTTCGTGCTCTTCACAAGCTCTGCGCAGAATACGATTCAATTCAGATGAGGAATGACGTCTGGTTGCACAGGCATAGGCTTCATCTATGGATTCAAAAAGATTACCCACGCCGGTTCCGTGCAAAGCTGAAATAAAATGCACGCGCGCAAAATCGACAAAACCAAGACGACTGTTGAGTTCTTCTTTGATCTCATCTTTTACCGAAACGTCAAGTCCGTCCCATTTGTTAACCGCAACTACCAAAGAGCGGCCTGAGTCAATAATGAAACTTAAAAGCGAGAGATCCTGATCGGTAATATGAGAACGGGCATCTATAACCAATAAAGCCACATTGCAATCTTCAATGGCCTTCAAGGTCTTCACTATGGAAAACTTCTCAATGGATTCGTGTACCTTGCGACGCTTGCGTACGCCGGCGGTATCGATAACGATGTATTTGTGATCGCCGCGCTCAAGCGGAATATAGATGGAATCACGGGTAGTTCCGGGAAAATCTGCCACGATCACACGCTCTTCACCTAACAATCTGTTAGTAAGCGTAGATTTGCCTACATTCGGTTTACCCACGATGGCAAACTTAACCGGAAGATCGGCAAAAGGCTGATCTTTTCCTTCGCGCTCCTCGCTGCCGTCTGGCTCCTGAGCATGCAAACGCGCCCTGCTCTGCTCACGAAATTCATGCCAGTCAAATCCGCCGCCCTGTGCATCCATGGGCACGTTATCTAAGAATTCGTAACCTTCTTCCCATTCGGATCTCGGTTTGGCAAAAGGAGATGCATTTTCCTCTTCTTCCTTGCGTTGCAACGCAAGATCAGAATCCAAAGGACCGTCCTCGCGCAATACTGGAGCAAGCACTTCCTCAAGTAAAACCGTCACGCCGCGACCGTGAACTACGGCAGTCTGATATACCTCTCCCAATCCCAAAGCATAAAACTCTGCTCCGGCAGTTTCAGGATCCAGACCGTCAACTTTATTAGCCACCACTGCGCATTTTTTCCCAGAACGTCTGATGTAATCGGCGACCTGATGATCACCCGGCATGATCCCGGCGCGGGCATCAACCATGTAAAGTACCAGATCACACTCGTCAATAGCCTGCAAAGCCTGACTGGTCATGCGTTTGGTAAGTTCCTCCGGTTGATCGGTATTGTCCTCGGCTATGCCGCCGGTGTCGATGAGTACGTACTCACGTCCGTCAAACATCGCACGCCCGTACTTTCTGTCACGGGTAAGTCCCGGAAAATCCGCCACCAAGGCGTCACGAGTCTTGGTCAAACGATTAAAAAGGGTGGACTTGCCTACATTCGGGCATCCTACCAGTGCTACTACTTTCATAAACAATCCTGAGGAAACTTTAAACCGACGATGATGTGGAAATGCGCTTTAGAACTTTCAAAACGTGAGATTTTAGCATATTTTAGCCTTTTTCAACCTGAAGTTACTGCTTTAAACCAAGGAACAGGCAAAGGATTAGCGGACAAAAAAAGTCCCGCCTTTTAAACGGGACTAAATTTAAGCAAAGAAATGCTAAAAAGTTTTAATACAGTCCGAAGCCTGAAGCTTTTTCAGAGGCATCCTCGGAACTAGGCTTTGAAACCGATTCAGTCTGTTGCTCCTCTTCCTGCTTGGGTTCGTCGGCATCGCTGTCGGATTTTACTCCGGGCATCAACCCGAAGCCTGAAATTGCTTCACGGTGTTCCTTTTCAGCCTGTTCACGAGCTTTGAGGTAAGCTGCACGCTGACGCTCATATTCGGCCCTTTCACGCTGATAACGAGCCATTTCTGCGGCTGCTTTACGCTGGCGCGCTTCCATTTCGTTGACCATGCGCTGTGCGGCGGCACGACGTTCCATCAATTGCTCATGAGTGATCCCGCCTGCGCTGTAACTGTCATATGCAGCCAAAGACACTCCGGCACTTCCTGAAGCCAACTCACTTTGTTGCAAAGCAAGTTTGGCAGAGGCGACCGATTGCTGATAACGCAAAAGTTCAAGTCTTCCGCCTGAAGTTTGCACCAGCACGCCCTGAGAGGTTACCACCGGAGCCGTATATACCGGCGTATCGTCGGTATCGTCCATAAAGGCGATACGTCCGTCTGATAAGGCAATGAAATAAACATAACCTTCAAAATCGGCAACCACTGCATAATTACCGTAAATTACCGGAGCACTGACATTGCGGTTTAAAAGACGGCTGTTTTCCCATATTTCATGCCCGTCAATACGGCTTATGCACCAAATGCGTCCGTTATCACCTGTTATAACAAAGCAGTCGTCATCAAATGCAATATTACGTGAACTGCGATAAGAAAGACGGTTTAGCAAACGCTTTTCTTTAAACGAATACCAGGCAAATCCGGAGTTATAGGCAGTTGAATAAAGATTTCCGTCCAAAAGCAAAGGTGATGAAGACACGTCGGCTACTCTGTCCAAATCATTGCTTCCGGTAGGATTGCCGATCATGAGACTGTTGACCGTAGCACCGTTTTGCTGATCAACGATCATCACGCGTCCTGCTGAAGTACCCATGAGGACAAAATCGCCTGCTACCACAGGTCGTGCCTGCGAGCGCAATTTCAACCCGTTGGAGGTTGTTCCTGTCTGCCAGAGTTTTTTGCCGCTTAAAGTGTCGTAAGCGGTAAGTATGCCGCGAGAATTCAACACAAACAGTTTGGTGGCATCATCTGAAAACGCAGGAGCAGTCAGGATCTCGGCACTTAAATAATCTTTCCATTCAAGCTTGCCGCTTTGAGCATTCATGACATAGATCCAACCGTTTTCAGTGCCGGCAGCCACATGACTGCCTCCGGCACTCATTCCGCCAGAAACTCTTGCCGAATCCTCGTCGTCATTTTCGTCCTCATCCGCCAGATCCGTAGTCCAACGACGTTCTCCCGATGCGAGATCATAAGCGCTGACATCCCCGGAACGTGAAGCGGCAAATACCAAATTTCCCTGCACTGCAGGTCCTAATTTTGAATATTTACCGTCGGTACCGCCGACGCCGTGCGACCAAATCTCCTGCACATCTATGCTGTTGCTTATCTCCAAAGTCTCGGCAGGCTCGGCCAAATCCTTGTTGCCAGAGCAACCGTACAGCGCCAAAAGCGCAGGAAGCAGCAACACCAAAGAGCGTTTTAACATGTTCTTACTCCGCAAATTAAAACCGGAATTTATTGCGTAAACCTTATCACGTCGTAAAAGCAAAAAAAAGGCGGCCAATGCCGCCTTCTTGCTTTACTTTGCCAAAGAACCGTCAGTTTCGGCTCGCTGCAAGGAAAGATTATGCTCTCTTGCTTCTTCAAAAGCCGGGCGATCACCTGCTTTGGCCACGTCATCAAGTTTCATGGCCAAAAGCGGATTTATCTGTACTTTTTTATCCTCGCAAAGTTTCAGAGCTTCACGATAAGCATCGCGCGCAGCATTGCGATCACCTTTTGCCAGCAGTACATCACCTTTTATTTCGGCTTTTTCAACGGCATAAGCATCAGAGTTTACCCCGTCCAATGTCTTGACGGCGTCATCATACTGCTTAAGCTGAGTCTGAATGCGGGCCTTGCTCAAAGATGCCGCGGGGATCACCAGTTTTCCGCCGTTCTTTACGGCAAAATCAACATGATTCAATGCCTGCTCAAACTGCTCTTTAGAGCTCTCGTAGGCTGCCAAATCCAAAGCCAGCAAAGCTCCGTAAATATCCTGATGCTCTTTAAGATATGCCTCCGCATCCTTTTGAGTATCTTTAGGAGACACAGAAAGTTTGTACTGCATCTGGTAAAGAGCATAGGCCTGCTGCTGAGACTTCTCAAGCGTATAAGCCTGATACTGTCTAAAGCCGATAAGACCGCCCAAGGCTATCACTATGCCTAAGGCAATGGGCTTCCAGTTCTCATGCCACCATTTACGTACTACTTGCTCTCTCTCGTGATCGTCGGTTAAAACATCCATGTCTTTTCCACCTATATTTCCAAGATCTTGCGCAAAGCCTCGGGAGCGTCGCAAAGAGCATACTCGCTTTGAGCGCTGTCTTTGTTGCGCAGATCTTTAATGGTAACAGAACCGCGGGCGATTTCGTCATTTCCCAAAATTACCGCAGCACGGGCACCGGTTTTGTCGGCACGCTTGAACTGACGTTTGAAATTGCCGCCGCCGCAGTGAGTCATGATCCTTACCCCTGGAAGTGCTTTTCTTAAAAAAGACGCGGTTTTGGCTTCATGCAGTTCGATGTCATCGCCTGAACCCAGCACATAAACATCAACGCTGCTCTTAGGGGTTATTTTCCCCAAAGTCTGCAACAACAATATGAGTCTTTCCATGCCGAGACCAAAGCCCACGGCACAGGTAGGGGTACCGCCTAATTGCTCAACAAGACCGTCATAACGACCGCCTCCGCATACCGTACCCTGTGCTCCCAACGCATCGGTAACCCATTCGAATACGGTAAGGTTGTAATAGTCAAGTCCGCGTACCAAACGGGGATTTATTTCATAAGCTATGCCTTCGGCATCCAAAAGCGCACGCAGCTTGGCAAAATGCTCTTTGGTTTCAGCACCGAAATGATCGGCAAGTTTCGGAGCACTCTTTAAAAGCTCTCCTACTTTTTCATCCTTGGTATCAAGCACTCTTAAAGGATTGGTGTGAGTACGGCGTTTTGAATCCTCATCAAGCTCGTCAAAGTGAGCTTCGAGGAATTTCACCAGACTTTCTCTGTAAGCGGCTCGCTCCTGTGCAGATCCCAAAGAATTCAACTGCAGTTTTACCTGATCCTGAATTCCGAAACGTTTCCACAGCTCATAAGTCATGATGATGAGTTCTGCATCAATGTCCGGTCCTTTAAGACCGAATACCTCAACACCGGTTTGATGAAACTGACGATAACGTCCTTTCTGCGGGCGCTCATGACGGAACATCGGCCCCATGTACCAAAGGCGTTGTTCCTGATTGTAAATGAGATTGTGTTCAAGCGCGCAGCGTACGCAGCCTGCGGTTCCTTCAGGACGCAAAGACAGCATGTCACCTGAGCGATCTTCAAAGGTGTACATTTCCTTTTCCACCACATCGGTTACCTCACCGATGGCACGGCAGAAAAGATTGGTGTGCTCCACCACCGGCATGCGCACCTCACTGTAACCAAAAGATGAAAGAGTCTGACGCAAAACCGTCTCCACCTGCTGCCATATCGAGGTATCCTCAGGAAGCAGATCATTCATGCCGCGCACGGCCTGAACATTTAAAGCCATAATAAATTCCTGTGTGGTATTTAAATTTTTAAAATCGTTTATGACAAAGAAGTCTTTTGTTCCAAAACAAGAGATCTTACCCTGCTTTCAAGTCTGTCAGCCGCTTCCTCACAAGGGATCTTGCCGACCATTTGGCCTTTTTCATAAATAAGGCATTTTCCGTTTGCAGCTCCGCATACGGCAACGTCGCTGTGCAATGCTTCCCCGGGACCGTTGACCACGCATCCCATAACTGCAATGTTAAGTTCGGTGCGCACGTCGGCAAGACGGCGTTCCAGCTCGGAAACAAGTCCCACGACATCGATACCGTGACGCGAGCAGGTAGGGCAGGCAGTAATGTTGATCCCGCGGGATCTTAAATGCATGCTCTTTAATATAGCCCAGCCTACTTTAATCTCTTCAACAGGATCTGCTGCCAAAGACACCCGTAAGGTATCGCCTATACCCTGCTTTAACAGCCAGGAGATCCCTATGGACGAAAGCACCGTGCCGGACATGAGACCGCCAGCTTCGGTGATCCCAAGATGCAGCGGAGCATCGGTAGCCAAAGCCAGCTTTTCATACGCTTCCACGCACAGATTCAATTCAGAAGCTTTTACCGAAAAGGCATAGTCCTCAAAATCGTGATCATCAAGCGTGGTAGCAGCTCTCAAAGCCGCCTCTACCATGGCATCAGGAGTGGGAGCTCCGTATTTTTTCAACAGATCGTGATCAAGTGACCCCGCATTGACTCCCACACGTATGGGCAAACCGTGATCTTTGGCCGCCTGACACACGGCTTCGATGCGTTCGTGAGAGCCTATGTTGCCAGGATTGATGCGCAAAGCCGCAGCTCCGCGTCCTGCACAGTCCACGGCAATGCGATAATCAAAATGAATATCGGCTATAAGCGGCACGGGAGAGGCTTTGACTATCTTGCCAAAAGCCTCGGATGCAGCCATGGAAGGTACGCTTACCCGCACCAGATCGGCTCCTGCCTCATACATATTCCGGATCTGCAAAAGCGTCCCTTCGATATCCAGAGTATCAGTTGAGGTCATGCTCTGCACGCTGATGGGAGCTTTTCCCCCTATTTTCACACCGCCCACGTTTATCTGGCGGCAATCACGGCGTACTATAGCCTCCGGCTTCCATTCCATAAAAACTCCTAACGGGTGGGCAGATCAAATCCTAAGTTTTTCCCCGACGGTGACTTAGCCGTACCGCCGTTATAACGCACACGCACCAGCGAACTGTCGGAAACCTCGATGCGCAAAGGAGGCATACCGGTAGCCGTCACCGTATCTCCTGCTTTAAATGATCCGCTCTTTAAAGTTTTGCCGTTTCCTTTAATCCTAAGATATACGGAACCTTGCACGTTCACCGTTACGGTATTTAAAGAGCCTATATCATTGCGGCTGACAATTTTTACCTGTGAGGACACATCGCGGACTGCCCCTAATGAAGTTACCGGCTGCGCTGCCGCAACAGTTGCTTTCTTATCTTTGGCAATGTCGCTCTTTTGGGTTTTGGCAGCATCATTTACCGGAACTGCCGTAGGCAAAGTCTGAGCTTTGTCTTTTGTACCAGAGATCAAAGGCTCAGCAGACGCAGGCTGAGGTGCAGGAGCAAGAGAAGCTGATGCATTTTCAGTCTTGTCCTGGGCAAACTTTGAAACTGCCGCAGCATCGCTGCGTTTTAAAGTAGGAGTCTCATCCTGAGTCTTAATTTTCTCATCTGCTGACTCAGCTGGATCTTTGGTATCGGCTCCTTGGGCTTTGGCAATAAGATCATTGGTTCCCAAAGCTTGAGCCTGCTGCCTTGCCATCTCAGTGTTCGGATCATAAGGCAGATTTTCAGTTTCGTTAGGTACGGGAGGGAAGGTTTCCTTAGGTGCCATACTCTGCTCTACCTGAGCAGAAGGACTTAAAGTCAAAGCTCCGCTTTGATCCTCATCTTTAGATGAAGATGAGGACATGAAAGCTCCTATTCCCATACCGACGCCTACCAAGGCCAAAGCTCCGGCCACGGCCAAAGCTATCTTGCCAAGAGACAAAGGACGTTTTCTTCTGGTCTCGATATAGGCCTGTCTTGAACGCTGCAATGCGGCATTTTGTACCTGACGCACATTTTGCATATAAAGGTCGACTACCGCCTTAGGATCGATATTTACCAGCCTCGCATAAGCAGTGAGATGTTGTACGGCAAACTGCGTTGCCGTGGGTTGATTCAATCTGTCGTGCTCGATGTCGCTTACCGTATTCACCCTGAGCATCAGACGGGTGGAAACCTCACGCAGCGACATTCCGAGCATTTCGCGTGCATGTTTTAAGATGGCGCCGGGCATGTTCGGAACCTGATCATCAGGAAGCTCCGGAGTTACCGGGATCTTGTCAGGATCATCACCGTTGGGTCGATCCGTACTCAAAACATCGTCATTAGGCATAAACGAAGTTATATTTTCACTTTTGCGCAAAATGTCATTAAGTTGTACTTCCTGAATGTTTTGAGGTTGTGCCTCATTCGGCTGAGCCGATACTTCCGGAGAAATACGCGGCTGATTTCTCAAATGCTTGCTCATGCTTTATTTCCGTCAAATTCTTTTTGCTTCGATTGCCGCCGTCTTCAGGCGGTTTTTCACCTGTCCTGCCAACTGACCGCAGGCTGCGGCTATGTCATCGCCTCTTGTCGAACGCTTCATCACGGTAAATCCCATCTCCATAAGCTCCCTGGCAAAACGCTCTACTCTGTTTCCTGAGGGCTTGCGATATTCGGAAGCTTCATGAGGATTAAAGGGAATGAGATTTATCTTGCAGGGAAGATCCGACAACAGTTTGCCCAAAGCTTTGGCCTGATCCAAGCTGTCGTTTACTCCGTCAAGGAGCACGTATTCGATGGTAACCTTGCCGCAGTTGGCGTTGGATTTGGAGATATAGTTGCGTACCGCATCCAAAACTTCGGCGATATTATATTTATCATTAAGCGGGATCAATTTGCTGCGCAATTCATCGTCAGGAGCATGCAACGACAAAGCCAGAGCTACGTCGATTTTGCCGGCTATGGAATTTAAGACCGGTGCAACCCCTGAAGTTGAAATTGTCACGCGCCGCTTTGATAAAGCAAATGCGTAATCAGAAAGCAATAATTCACAGGCAGACAGCACCGGCTTCAAATTATAAAGAGGCTCGCCCATTCCCATCATCACCACGTTGGAGATGGGCTTGTGTTCCTCATTATTGCTAAATCCCACGCACGACGCGGCGCGCCACACCTGTCCTATGATCTCAGACAGCTTTAAATTGCGATTGAATCCAGAAGCCCCGGTACGGCAGAATACGCATCCCACAGGACATCCTACCTGAGTAGAAATGCACAGAGTATTGCGTCCGTCCTCAGGAATGAGCACGGTTTCCACAAGTTGCCCGCCGCCTATGTCCAAAGCCCATTTCACGGTGCCGTCACGCGATTTCTGCTCGGTAACAACTTCAGGGGCTTTTATAAAGCAACACTCTTTAAGCCTTGCACGCAGATCCTTTTTGATATTGGTCATAAGATCGAAGTCCGTTACTCCGAACTGATAGATCCAACGCATAAGCTGTTGAGCACGAAAAGGCTTTTCCCCCAAGGACACGCAAAAATCCTTCATCTCTTCTATGGAGAGATCCATGAGATTGACTTTGTTTTCCACTCTTGCTCCTGCTGATTTTACTAGGCAACCTGCTATTATACCAAGTGCGCAAAAACTTGCGACCGCAGTCTAAAACAGGGACGTAACCTTATTTCCGCTTAACAAAGCATCTACGAATTTCGGCAGCGTTTCTGAAGCTTTTCCGTAAAAACCTGAATCAAAATCCGACGCAACGGCACTTTTATCAAGATTAAACTCAAGGCAGGTAGCTCCGACGTTTTTGGCAAAGCGGCAGAAACCTGCTGCAGGGTACACCACTCCCGAGGTACCCACGGCCAAAAAGAGATCGCATTTGGCCAAAGCTCTTTCTATAAGCTCCATATCATGAGGCATTTCCTCAAAAAACACTATATCAGGACGCACTCCTCCTATTTTTCCGCATTTAGGACACGGTTGTCCCGGGGATGTATCCTTATTCTGGCACCACGATGCCCCGCAAAATTCACATCTTGCGCTAAGCAATGCGCCGTGCATATGGATCACCTCAACGCTTCCTGCTTTTTCGTGAAGATCATCGATATTCTGAGTAACCAAAGTCACGCTGCCGCCTGAAACATGCGGCCATTCATGCTGAAGTTTTGCTACGGCCAGATGAGCATCGTTGGGCTTTTTGTCTGCCAATGAACGACGCATTTTGTTATAAAAAGCATGAACTTTCTGAGGATTGCGTTGCAAAGCTTCCGGCACGCACACGTCCTCAATGCGCTCATGTTCCCACAAACCGCTTTCAGAGCGAAACACCGGGATCCCCGATTCAGCGGAAATTCCCGCGCCCGTCAGGATCACAATGTTCTTTAAAATCTTGTCAGTCAAGGCTGTCTCCGGTTAACCACAGACCTACCGGGAAAATGATTGCTCCCGTAGGACCTTTTCCCAAAAAAGGACTGCCTTCTGGTAAATAGGCAGAAGACAAATCTATATGCACCCACTGTTCATCGTCTGATACGAAATGTTTTAAAAAGGCAGCGGCTGCGCTGGCTCCAGGTACACTGCAACCGTTACCGCAATTTGAAAGAACAGCTCTTCTTGATTTTAAGAAACGATCGTGGAAGTTAAACAAAGGCAGTTGCCAGTAAAGTTCTCCTGTATAGGAAAAGCAGTCTTTCAAACTTTGCGGCATGCGATTGTCTCTGCAAAAAACCGCACACATATCACGTCCTAAGGCATATTTGGCACTGCCGGTAAGCGTTGCGGCATCCAAAATAACCTTTGCTCCGTCGTCGCGGGCCTGCAAAATGGCATCAGCTAAAACCAAACGCCCTTCGGCATCGGTGTTGCCTATCTCAACCGTGGTACCGTCAGGGTAACCTATGACATCGCCGGGCACCATGGAATCAGGGCCGACCAGATTTCGTGCACAGGCAAGATATGCCCTTACGTGACGCTTAAGTCCCAAACCTATGGCTAAAGCAAGCGCTGCTGCCAAGTTTACGGCTCCGGTTTTATCAGTGCGCATGTCCTCCATAAAGCGCTCAGGTTTTATATCGTATCCGCCTGCATCGAAAGTGATCCCTTTGCCGCACAACGCCACCTCGGGACAACCGTCTTCCATGCCCTCGGGGAGATAATCTATAACGCCCATGCAGGCAAGAGAGCCTTTGCCCACGGTTCTTAAACCTGAATAACGCTCAAACATAGGATCTTCAGGAGTTACCACTCTCATGGAACAGCGGCCTCCTGAGATCTTGGCTGCGCTGCGGCATAACTCTCCCAAAAGTTCCATAAGCTGTATCGGAGTGCATTCATTGGATCCCAAATCGGCGATACCGCGTGCAGAAGACACCATGGCAAAGATCCATGAGAGGGTGCGCAATGACGGTTCATCAAGAGGAAGTGCAACCTTGAGATCTTTTTTAGGACCGCTGTAAAGCGCGTTTAAAAAACCAAGAGCGTCAAAAGGAGAAATCTCCTTTGATAATTTGAGTTTTACGTTGAAGATCCCGTGATTTGCCAAAATTCGCCCTGCGCGCATCAGCGGAAATTCATCGTCAGGCTTTATAAAAACTGCGGCGATGCGCGGCTCAAGATTCAAAAGATCCGTGCTTTCATCATAAGGGGCTGGAGGAGTTTCTTCACTGATACTGACGGTCACCAACTCATCAAGAGGCGCATTTTCATAGGTATAAAGCTTAAGTTCCATGCTTGAATCTCCAAAATATTTGAAAGCTACGCTCTCAAAGCTTTTACGGCTTTGGCAATTGCCGATACGGCTTCGTCTATCTCCTGTTCTTTGGTAAATCTTCCCCAGGACAAACGCAACGACGCGCGGGCCAAAGCATCATCAAGACCGATGCCGGTTAAAATATACGAAGGTTTGAGATCGGCAGACGAACAAGCAGATCCGGTTGAACAGGCTACGCCTGAAAGCGTCGGCATAAGTTTTGAGCCGTCTATGCCCTTAAAACTTACCGACAAGATCCCGGGCACATGATGCTCGCTGCTGCCGTTTATTACACATCCTTCGACGGCGCTCAAACCTTTAATGAACTTGTCTCTTAAAGCATTCATACGTTTTGCGTCCTCATCGCCCTGATGACGCATGATCTCAAAAGCTTTTCCCATTCCGGCTACCTGATGGGTAGGAACGGTTCCGCCGCGCAAACCTTTTTCCTGTCCGCCCCCCAAGATCTGAGCTTCAAGCGGCACTTTCTGAGCACGTTGCACATACAAAGCTCCCACGCCCTTGGGTCCGCAAATCTTTTCTGAAGTTAAAGTAGCCATGGATACGTCGGAGGAATCAAAATCAGTTTTGACATAACCTGCACTCTGAGCTGTATCCGTGTGGAAAAACGCGCCGTATGATCTTGCAACTTTAGCAAGTTTATGGACGTCGTTTACCGATCCGAGCACGCTGTTTGCCTGCGCAAGCGTCACCAAAAAGACGTCGTCATCCATAACGTCTTTTAACATCTCGGCAGTTACGATCCCTTCGTGATCAGGCTTTATATAGGTAATTTCATACCCCTGATGAGATAGTTTTTCACAGGCCTCAAGCACTGCTTTATGCTCTATAGGAGAGGTAACAAGACGCTTTTTCTGACTTCCCTGAGCTTCAAGAGCCTCTGCAAGTCCGAAAATAGCCAGATTGTTAGCTTCGGTAGCCCCCGAAGTGAAATAGATTTCAAGCGGAGATGCGCCTATCAAAGCAGCCACGCGATCACGTGCCGTTTCAACGGCCTCGGCCGCTTCCCATCCGTAAACATGATCTTTGGCATGCGGATTGGCAAAGGCACCGTCTATGCTCATGCATGATATCATCTCTTCAATGACACGCTGATCACTCGGAGTGGCAGCTGCATAATCAAGATAAACAGGACGTTTGACACTCATGGTTGAACCGACCTTGAATTGTGTATGAATTTAAAATTCTAAAAAAAACTTTATTCGTGGATATGGGTTACTGCCATCGCAAAAACTTTTTCCACATGATCGTCGTTTAAAGCATAAAATACCCGCTTGCCGTCGCGTTTTAAACGTACCAGTTTGTTCAATCTCATTTTGCACATCTGGTGAGAAATGGCTGACTTGCTCACACCCAAAAGTTCGGCAAGATCAGATACGCACAACCAGCCTTTTTTTTGCAAAGCATCGACTATACTGATACGCGTAGGATCGCTTAACGCTTTAAAAAATTCACTCATAACCTCGACATCGTCCTGAGGCAGCAGTCTGGGCTTTAATTCGGCAAATTCGGCCGCACTGAGGCTGCCGCTTTCATTATTGTCGTTATAGCGCATGATCCTGTTTTCTTCCTGACAGGAAGCCTCCAAAAAATCAAAGTGTTATTTCCGGACTCACAAACAGACCGCGTTTCTGTCCCAAATTTCTCATGAGTCTTAAAGCATAGCGGTATTCCAAAAAAGCGTATCGTCTGGTGGCAACCGAAAGCGACATATAGTCATATGCTTCCTTTTCATTACCGTTAAGCAGGCTTTGCATACCTACGTAAAAATAGCCTTCGCACAATCTGTCTGCAAATTCGTCGGGATTTTTTTCAGATCTTCTGAGCTCTTCAAAGAAATCATCAAGACTTTTTTCTTTAAGGTAGAGAGAAACGATGCGAAATCCCCAGTTTTCCGTTTTTTCCTTGTCAGAAGCATGATCACGTCTTAAGGACAGATTCTTCAATGCCTGTTCGTCATCTCCCAACGCTCTTTCACAAAGATAAAGCCAAAGCAAACGATAAGGATCAGAAGGATCAGCACGATAAAAGCGTCTGAAATCCGGCAAAGCGGTAGCCGCGCGACCTGCAAGATACAGCACTATTCCGCGGTTAAAATTTACATAAGCATCGGACGGATCCAGCTCAAGACCGGAGTCAAAAGCATCGAGCGCTTCCTGAAAGCGTCCGTCTTCAGCAAAATAGATCCCTACGAAATTATAAGGAGCCGCATAGCGGCGGTTCTCTGCCAAAGCATTCATGAACATCGAACGGGCCGTAGCTTCCATGCCCAACCTGTCGTAAATTATTC
>JALEXT010000117.1 GCA_022779845.1 Succinatimonas sp. | reverse complement strand
TAAAACAGATCCGCCTGAACAGAACAAAGCTATCAGGATCTCGTTTAACCTGAATGACAGGTTAGACAAGTTAAAACCTATTTGCGGAAACAAAGTCCCCATAGTGTAAAAAACTAAAGAGGTGTGGATAGTCGGAGCTATCAGACCGACAAGTGCAACTAGGAGGTAACAATGTCTGCGATTTATGCTAAAACGATAAAGCAATGCAATGATAAAAGCGAAGGTGACTCTGGTACCCACGCTTAAGATCAGTGAATTCAGCGCTTCCCCGCTGCGAAACGGAGAGAAGATCATGTCAGCAGGCAACGCGTAATATACCGAAGCTTTATAGGCGCTTATGGCTCCGAAAAGTGCTCCTATTAACAAAGTCTTGGGTATGTCAAGACAGATGGCGCTGATCAGAATGGGAATATACGCGATGGTGAGGGAAATGGGCGGAATATGGAAATAGCCTAAAAAAGAAAATGACATCAGCAGTTCAAGCAAAGCCAATGCCGCAAACAGGTACAAAGCGTATACCGAGTGTGGTTTTATTTTCATGTTATTTTTAACCACCTCGTGGTACCTTCCTTTTATAGATATAAACATGCCCACTATTATAGTTTTTATGCTTAAAAATCTCAATAATTTACGGAAAAACATGATGTAAGATCAGAAAATGCCGTGTAATTTCAATTAAAATCAAGTAAAAACGATTTTTTTGAAATGATGTCGGTTTTTCCCGATGTGCTAAAATGAACGACGGAGTACGGATCCTTACGTGACAGGTAGGGAGATTTAATAAAGACGGACTTCGCAATACAAAGATTAGGAGTATTTGACCATGATTGGTATTGTTGTTGTGTCCCACAGCTTAAAAGTAGCCGAAGGGATCTGCGATATGGTGCAACAGATTTCGTCCAGGGATGGGAAAAAGATGCCGATCTATCCTGCCGGCGGTACTGTACAAGGTCATATGGGAACCGATCCTGAAATCGTCAAGGCAGCTATTGAAAAAGCTGATCAAGGTGACGGTGTCGTGGTATTGGCTGATTTAGGTTCCGGTGTGATCAGCTCGCAGGCTGCCATAGCCATGCTTGATGAGCCTTTAAGATCCCGCGTTCGCATTGCCGATGCGCCTGTATTAGAAGGTGCGGTAGGTGCCGGAGTTGAAGCAGCTTCTGATGCCAACGGAACTTTGGAAGCAGTGGTAGCTACAGCCGAAGGCGCTCGTCAGTTGCACAAAAAATAATTGTAAATCATATAGTAATTTATCAGACGATAACTGTGAAGTTATCGTTTTCATGATCTTTTATTCAAAAATTTCTGTGATCTTTTGCAGAGGGTAGATGTATGCTGAAAAAAACATTAGCTGTGGTTTGTGCAACTTTTTTTGCGGCTTTGGCGGCCGATCATGCCTGTGCGCAGGGAGCAATGACCGATTGTTCGCAGTTAAGAGCTTCCATGACCGTACAAGGATACGGTAAAGTTGAAGCGCAACCTGACGAAGCCGTATTAAGCTTTACTGCATCTACCCAAAATAAGGATGCCAAGGTAGCCCGCAGCGAGTGTGAAAAGCAGGCAGCCCTTTTCATCAAAGCTGTAAAAGATTCTGCAGGTAAAGACGCCGCCGTGGATTCGGGGAGCATTACTCTGCAACCTCGTTATGTCTATGACAAAAAATCACAAAAACAGCTTTTGGACGGATATACCGCATCACGTGATATCGAAGTACGTACCGGAAAATTTGATCTTATAGCCGATCTTACCGAGCAGGCCGTAGCATCCGGGATCACCGAAGTTAACGGTTTTTCTTACAGGATCAAGGATGAAAGCGCTTTAAAAAAACAGGCAGATGAAGTAGCCATTGCCGATGCCAAAGATAAGGCGGAGCGTCTTGCCAAAGGTTTTGGGGTGAAACTTTTAAAACCGTGCCAGTTAAGTTTCGGTGATGCAAGAAACGAAATTATGCGTCCGTATAACGCCAAAGGAGCAAGACTTATGAGCGTACAGGCCGATGCCATGCCCGAAGCTGCCGAATATACCCCGGGAACCGTCAGCGTCGAATCATCGGTACGGGCCTTTTTTGCTTTTGATTAAGCGCGTCGGAGCTTAAGCTTTGAATGACTATGCCTTGAAAATAAGCTTAAATGAGGGCGGCTATATTGCGGATGATGATTTATCCAGAGTATACGGTCCTGATTTTACCGATGCTGATACCGTGGAGTCTTTTATCGGACCTCACGGCAGATTTTTAAAGCAGGTAAAAGACTTTGTTCCAAGAGAAGGTCAGCTTAAACTCTCGCAGCATGTCAAGGCCTCTTTTGACAGGGGCGGTACGCTGATTGCCGAAGCCGGTACTGGAACCGGCAAGACTTACGCATATCTTCTGCCTATTCTGCTCAGCGGTAAGACCGCGGTGATCTCGACAGGCTCCAAAGCCCTGCAGGATCAGCTGGTAAAAAAAGATCTGCCCAGGATCTGCGATTTATTGCATGTCGAACACTGCTTCTTTGCCTTAAAAGGGCTTTCCAATTATCTTTGTAAAAAGCGTTTTGCCGACTATCAGGCCCGTTTTCAAAACTCCAACGGTTTGGGCATTGAAGATCCTGAAGGTAATGACGGGTTAAGGAGCAGGGCTGATTTCATAAAAAAAGTTCAGCTCCTGGCAATTAAACAGCAGAGGCTTGCAGAAGAAGACAGCCCAGAATGCACTTTTGCCGAAATCAATTCTGAATTTCCTAAAGATTTTGTGCAACAGATCTGCTGTGACAAACATACCTGCCGCGGGAAAAGCTGCCGTTTCCGCAACAGCTGTTTTGCCATTTTGGCAAGACAAAAAGCCGTCAGCTCAAAAATAGTAGTTATAAACCACGCTTTGTTCTTTGCCGATCTTAAAGTTGATGATGTTTTTGATGAAGAACGGCCCTGCATACTTTTACCAAAATACAGGCTTTTGGTGTTCGATGAAGCGCATATGCTTCCTGACGAAGGTCGCAATCATCTGGGCAGTGAGCTATCGTTTACGGAGCTTAAAAAGATAGGAGAAAGCATACAGCAGCTCATCGATCAGGACAAACTTGAGATCAAAGACGAATTTTTAAAAGGTTACGAAAAATTAAGCAAGGCGTCGTCGGCTTTGTTCGATTATTTAAGCGAGCGCGGCTGTCCTGCTCACAGAAATTTTTTGTGCTATCGCTATCAGG
>JALEXT010000167.1 GCA_022779845.1 Succinatimonas sp. | reverse complement strand
GTCGTGTTTATCCATGTTTTTGTCCATGCATATGCTCATACGGCACCATTGCCGCATCGACAAGTATGCACGGTCAAAAAATGCTTCCCGCCAAATTTAGGCGGAATCCGCCAAAAATTGACGTTTTTTAGGATTTAACGTCTGATTTTCAAAAAGATAGGTAACTTCGCGTCCAGTTTAAAAACGTGATCATGATCGTTTTTTTGAGTAAACAGCGAAATTCGGATCAAGTTAAAAAGGATTTTACCTTATGAAAGTACGGGGGATGGAGTAAGCTTTAAGATATTTTGATAACGGTTACAGCGATCTGATGAGTTTTTATGAAATTTAAAGATGTGGCGGCATTGATATTCGGAAGTACGTTACTGCTTGTTATGATACCTACGCTTATGTATATATCATCGCTTTGGTTGCCATACGGTCAATTTTTGCCTTCCCTTGTCTGGTCTTTAAGTCTCGGAACATTAAGCTGTGCCTGCGGCCTTTTCTTCATGTTATGGTCAAATTATGAGCTTTGGGTAAAGGGTCGGGGCGGTGCTGCTGTGATCGGTAAAATAAAACTTATGCGCGAAACCTCAGTTCTGGTGAAGACCGGTCCGTACGCTATGTGTCGCAATCCCATGCATCTTGGTTTGGTTCTTTATTATTTAGGTTGCGCTTGTACTTATAATCGTCTTGTATGCCTTGTATTTCCTCTGCTTGCGGGGGTATGCGCATTGCTTTTGGCGGTGTATATTGATGAACCTAGGTTAAGACGTGATTTTGCCGACGATTATGCCGTATATTGTGCGGCAGTGCCGCGTTTTTTACCAAAACTTAAACGACTTAACTAATTAAATCGTATACGAATTTTTATTGAGGAGCCCTTTGTCATGACCATGATGTCTGGTGCCCAGATGTTGGTGCGCACGTTGGAGGATTTGGGAGTTGAGTATCTGTTCGGATACCCTGGCGGAGCCGTACTTGATATTTATGATGCTTTACACGATTCTGTAAAGATCCATCACGTGTTAGGACGTCATGAACAGGCCGTGGCACATGCTGCCGACGGTTATGCCCGAGTCACCGGAAAAGTCGGGGTTGCATTGGTTACTTCTGGTCCTGGGGCTACCAATACCGTAACCGCTATAGCTACTGCCTATATGGATTCGGTGCCCATGGTCGTGATCACCGGACAGGTAGGAACTCCGCTTATAGGATCTGACGCTTTTCAGGAAGTGGATACCATAGGTATTACCCGTCCTATAGTCAAACACTCATATCTTTGTCAAAAAGCTCTGGATATACCTAAGTATTTGCGTCAGGCTTTTTATCTGGCATCTACCGGCCGGCCAGGCCCCGTGGTCGTCGATGTTCCCAAAGACTGCGTGCGTCCTTCGGTGAAGTTCGAGTACCCGGAGCCTGAGCCTGTGATCATGCCTTCTTATAATCCTGCCAAGTCAGGTCACCGCGGGCAGATCCGTCGTGCGGCAAAGCTGTTGTCGGAAGCCAAGCGTCCGGTGCTGATGTTAGGCGGCGGAGCGGTAGCATCAGGTGCTTCAGAACGTCTTATGCGCGTGGCCAAAGCCTTCAGACTTCCGGTTACGGCTACTTTAATGGGACTTGGCGTTTACCCGGGAACCGATCCTCAGTTTTTGGGCATGCTCGGAATGCACGGTACCTATGAAGCCAATATGGCCATGGATAAAGCTGATTTGGTATTGGCAGTAGGCGTGCGTTTTGATGATCGCGTAACCAATAACGTGCAGAAGTTCTGTCCTGCAGCAAAGATAGTACATGTAGACGTAGATCCGGCATCTATTTCAAAAACGGTTCCTGCCGATATCCCCATTGTAGGAGATGCCAATACCGTAATGGGGCAGTTCATCGAAGCTGTGGAAGAATTGCAGCTTAAGTGTGACGAACTGGCCATGGACGAGTGGTGGAAACAACTTGATAAATGGAAAGCTGTCAAGTGCCTTGCTTATCAAAAAGATCCAAAGATGTTAAAACCTCAGGAGATCATTGAAGCTATTTATAAGGAAACCAAAGGCGATGCCATCGTGGTGACGGACGTCGGACAGCATCAGATGTTTGCCGCTCAATACTACAAGTTTGACAAACCCAGGAGTTTCCTAAGTTCAGGCGGACTCGGAACCATGGGATACGGTTTTCCTGCGGCAATAGGTGCCTGGGTAGGTGAGCGCAAACGTCCCATCTGCCTGATCACCGGTGACGGATCTTTCCAGATGAATATTCAGGAGCTTTCAACTTGCAGGCAATTCCATATTCCCGTAAAGATCTTCATATTGGATAACCATACTCTGGGTATGGTGCACCAGTGGCAGATGATGTTCTACCGCGGACGCATAAGCTGGACGGATCTTAATGATAACCCTGAGTTTGTGGACGTGGCCAAAGCTTACGGACATCAGGGGATAAAGGTTGAAAACCCTTCTGATCTTGAAGAAGCGGTAAAACAGGCTTTAAGCCTCAAAGATGATCTGGTGATCGTAGACATCAGGTGTGATACCGAGGCTAAAGTTATGCCCATGCAGCAGATGGGCGGCAGTATGTCCGATATGTTTATGAGCGGAGAATGACACCATGAGACAGATTATTTCCATACTGCTTGAAAATGAAAGCGGAGCTTTATCGAGGGTGGTGGGGCTTTTTTCCCAACGCGGCTATAACATCGAAGACATCACCGCAGCTCCTACTGAGAACCGCAGCGTCACCAGGATCACCATCATTACCGAAAGTGACAAAGTAGAACTTGAACAAATCACCAAGCAATTGCATAAGCTGGTGAATGTGATCAAGGTAGCGTCTCTTGATGATGACAGCGACGGAGTGGTAGAGCGTGAGATCCTGTTTGTAAAGGTACAGGCGGCAGGACATACGGCTCGTGCCGAGATTAAGAATTTGTGCGATATCTTCAGGGCAGAAATTGTCGATGTCACGCCTGAACTTTACATCTTGCAATATGTGAATACCTCAGCTGAGATCGACCGTTTCTTAAAAGCCGTCTCCGAACAGTTTGAGGTTACCGAAACCGTACGATCAGGCGTATGCGGTATCTTCCGCGGCGAGCATTCCTTGCACGTCTGAACTTCGCGGCAACCGTAATACTAAGCAAATTTGCGGTTGCTTTTTCTTTACCGTTTTTTGGAAATGTCGTTTTGAAAACAACCGATCTATATGCAACCATACGAGATTTGAGCGACAAGAACGAATTCTTCGGGATCATCAAACTCATAGAAAAACAAAAGTCTCCTGACTACGCTCTTACGCTTGAATACGTACGTGCGTGCGTAAATGCCGCGAATACCGTGCAGGACGGGTATGAGCTTATGGAGCGGGCCAATTTGGGGTTGGATTCCTGGGCCAGCGAAGGTCGTGATGATCCTAATTGGCTGTTTTTAAAAGGTTACATACTTTTTAAGCAGGGGCTGATCCCTGAGGCTCTCATAAGATTTGAGCATGCTCAGCGTTTTGTTTCGGTAAATTCAGGAGATCTCATGGGGAAGGTAAATACCATGCTTGAGCTTTGCCGTACCCGCATGATTGAAAGCGAATTCCCTGGGCTTGCGGTGGGAGATCAAAACATCGTCAGCAGTCATATACGTGACAATTTCGGGGAATACGTAAAACTTGCTTCAAGTTTCAACGTGGATATTTTGCGTTGTCTTCCTCACGAAGATCACGATTATCAGTTGCTGGTAACCTGCGGACTTTCAGGCAAACGACTGAACGTGCCGCAAGGCTTTGATGTAGGAGCCAATTCCAGACTGGAATTAAGTCTGGCGCTGCCCAAGGATTATGATTTTTCAGGTGACAGACAGCGCAATTGGGAAGTTTTCTTACTCATAAGCCTGATTGAACACGTCATAAGTTCGCAAAATTTCATAGGATTTGGGTATTTCACGGCTCAAGACAGTCCTTTTTCCCCCGTTACCGATTTTCGCGGAGCCATGCTTACGGCTATGGGAGCATACCCCGGTCAGGCCCAAAGTGCGGTGCTTGAAGACGGTAGCGTTACTCATTTCTTTCAGGTGCTCCCTTTGCGTCCCGTGGAATGTATTTACCGCAGTTCTCACGGTGCGCTTGAGCTTCTGAACCTGTTCAGACAAAAGAACGCCGTACTTACTCCGTTTTTGAGCGACAGACCGGATTATGCATCCGGGATTTTGTCAAAATCTCTGTAATTTGCGAGCTATACTGAGAAAATCAAAACATAAAAATCAAAATAAAATTTAAAATCAAGACTGTATTATGGAAAAAATGAACGGGGCCGCACAATTGGTGCGGGCATTGGAAGAGTTGGGAGTGACTGAAATATTCGGTTACCCGGGGGCCACCGTAGTCGATATTTACGATGAGCTTTTAAATTCAAAAAAAATTCACCACACGCTTGCCCGTCACGAGCAGGGTGCAGTGCACGAGGCCGACGGTTATGCCAGAGCTTCTGGAAAAACCGGAGTCGCTTTGGTTACCTCAGGCCCAGGAGCTACCAATACCGTAACCGCCATTGCCACGGCTTATATGGATTCCGTGCCTTTGGTGGTGATTTCAGGACAGGTATCTACAAATCTAATCGGTACCGATGCTTTTCAGGAAGTCGATACGGTAGGCGTTACCCGTCCCGTGGTCAAATATTCTTTTTTATGCAAACGTCCTGAAGATGTTGCGGTTAACATACGCAAGGCTTTTTATATAGCCTCAACAGGACGTAAAGGTCCCGTGCTCGTGGACATTCCCAAAAATTGTCAGAGCAAGCGTTATGTTTTTGATTATGAGCCTAACTCCGAGGTAAGACTGCGTTCATATAATCCTACGTTTTTCGGTCACAAAGGACAGGTGCGCCGCGCTGCCGAGCTTTTAAATCGTGCCAAAAGACCGGTAATGCTGTTAGGAGGCGGAGTGGTGCAGGGTGAAGCGTCACAAGAAGCATGTGCCCTTGCCAGACGTATGAATCTGCCTGTAGTAACTACGCTGATGGGGATCGGGGCTTTTCCTGAAACCGATGCTCAGAGTCTTGGCATGTTGGGAATGCACGGTCTGTTTGAGGCCAATGAGGCCATGAACGGGGCTGATCTTATTTTTGCTGCCGGAACCAGATTTGCCGACAGATCCACCAATAACGTACGCAAGTTCTGTCCTGATGCCACCGTAGTGCACATCGATGTGGATCCTGCTTCCATTTCCAAAACCGTACACGCAGACGTTCCCATAGTAGGTGACGTGAAAACCGTACTTAATCAGATAAGTGCCGTTTTGGACGAGATGGACTTAAGACCTAATGAAGAGTTGCAGCCATGGTGGAGTCAAATTGACAAATGGCGCGGACGTCACTGTTTAAGCTATCAGAGAAAACCTGACATGATCAGGCCTCAAACCGTGATCGAAACTGTTTACAGGCTGTCAAAAGAAAGAGAGCCCATAGTTACCACCGATGTCGGTCAGCATCAGATGTTTACCGCTCAGTACTTTAAATTTGACAAGCCGCGCCGTCTCATCACTTCAGGAGGTCTCGGGACCATGGGCTTCGGAGTTCCTGCAGCCGTCGGCGTGCAGAAGGCTTTGCCCGATCGTACCGTGATCACTTTTACAGGCGACGGTTCGTTCCAAATGTGTTTTCAGGAACTGGCTCTTGCTGCCAAGTACCGCATGCCGCTTAAGATCTTTATTTTGGATAACAGCGTGCTGGGTATGGTCAGGCAGTTTCAGACGGTTTTTTATCATCATCGCTATGCCGGAACCAATCTTGATTTCAATCCTGATTTCCTGAAGATAGCCGAAGCTTACGGTGCTTTGGGGATCAGAGTAAAAAGAGAAGATGAGCTTGAGGATGCGATCAAGCGGGCGTTAGATGAAAAAGATCGTCCTGCCATCGTGGATGTTATCACCGACACCAATGCCATAGTTTTGCCGTGGCAACGTGCTGACGGTTCGATGGTTGAAATGATTTTGGACGAGGAGAAATGATATGCGCCACGTGGTTTCCATCCTTATAGAGAATGAAGCAGGGGCTCTTTCCCGCGTCGTGGGATTGTTTTCTCAGCGCGGTTACAATATTGAAAGTCTTACCGTGGCACCTACCGACGATCCTACGCTGTCACGCTGCACCATACTGACGTTGGGGGATGAAGAAGTTATTGAGCAGATCACCAAACAGTTGCATAAGCTTGTGTGCGTGCTGAGGGTGAGCGCGATAAACGACGAGCCTGAAGGCGGCATGGAGCGTGAATTGGTACTGATTAAAGTTCCGACTCCCAATCGTAATGTACGTGAGGATGTAAAGTCGCTTGCCGATATTTACAATGCCAAAATCATCGATGTCAGTGCCGAAATTTTGACTTTGCAATATGTTGGATCGCCTCAGGAAGTTGACAATTTCTGCTCAACCGTAGTCAAACTTGCAGATGTATTGGAAGTGGTGAGATCCGGAGTGCTCGGAGTTGCCAAGGGCAATCATTACCTGCATAACTGAGTTTGTGACCGTGTCTGCTCAAAGGGCAGGTACGGTTTTGTTTTTTTTGGGGAGCGGTATTTGCATCACATCGCTTGTGAAATTTACGTTCGATACGATATTCAGATTTAAGCTATGGCATTTTTGGGCGGAGTAAAAAACAGAGTAAGCACAGTCTTGGAAACTTTTCTTGGAAAGGCTAAAGCCAATTCCAAAGTTGCCCGCGGACTGGCTGTAGGTTCCACGGCATATCGCAAAGCCGCTGCCTTAAAGTTGGGAACTCCGCTTTTGGTTCTGGCGTGTCTTTCCATGATCACGCTGCCGCTTCCTCCGGTGCTGCTTGATATTCTGTTTTCTTTTAATATCGCACTGTCCATGGTGGTGTTGCTGGTGGCAATTTACGCCAAACGCCCTTTGGATTTCGGATCTTTTCCCACGGTTTTGCTCTTAACCACCATCTTAAGACTGTCGTTGAATGTTGCATCAACACGCGTGATCCTGCTTAACGGGCAAAACGGTACGGCAGCTGCAGGTCACGTGATTGAATCTTTCGGCAACGTGGTCATGGGAGGCAGTTATACCGTAGGCATTATCGTATTTTCCATTTTGGTCATCATCAATTTCGTGGTGGTAACCAAGGGCGCAGGACGCATTGCAGAGGTTTCGGCACGTTTTACTCTGGATGCCATGCCCGGAAAGCAAATGGCCATAGACGCCGATTTAAATGCCGGGATCATCAATCAGGATCAGGCGCGCGAGCGGCGTTTGGAGGTTACGGCGGAAGCTGATTTTTACGGATCTATGGACGGTGCTTCAAAATTCGTCAAAGGTGATGCCATAGCAGGCGTATTGATTTTGTTCATAAACCTTTTAGGCGGAATGATCATCGGAGTGTTTCAGTACGGCATGAGCATGGCCGACAGCGCGCATGTATTCACCATTTTGTCCATAGGCGACGGTCTGGTAGCACAGATCCCTTCCTTACTTTTGTCCGTGGCTTCGGCCATCATCGTGACCCGTCAAAGCGGTCAGAAAAAGGAGATGGGCGCACAGGTTGCAGGGGAGATCTTAGGTCAGCCCAAAGTTTTATACATCGTGGCTGTGATCCTGGCGGTGATGGGGATCGTGCCGGGCATGCCGCATTTTGCTTTCGGAATGCTTGCTTTGATAAGTTTTGCCTGCGGCAAGTTCATAGAGAAACGTCAGGAAAAATTAAAAGCCGAGGCATTGAAGGCTCCGACTAAAGAGCAAATGGAAGCACAGGGCGGACGCCCCGAACAAAGAGAACTGTCATGGGACGACGTAAACGAGGTGGACGTGGTCGGGCTTGAAGTAGGATATCGTCTCATCCCTCTTGTAGATAAAAAGCAAAACGGAGAGCTTTTAAGCCGTATTAAAGGAGTACGTAAAAAACTTTCGCAGGATCTTGGGTTTTTGGTACCGCCGGTACATATAAGAGACAATTTGGATTTGGCTCCCGGGGCTTACCGCATTACCCTCATGGGAGTGACTTTCGGTGAAGCCGAAGTGCAGATCGACCGCGATATGGCCATAGATCCAGGACAGGTATTTGGCAAGATCGAAGGTCTTGCCACCAAAGATCCCGCTTTCGGTCTTGATGCCGTATGGATCGCCAAAAGCGATAACGACAAGGCTTTAAGTCTCGGCTATACCGTGGTTGACTGTCCTACGGTGATAGCAACGCACCTATCGCAAATTCTTGCCAATAATTGTTCGTCGCTGCTTGGTCAGGAAGAAGTACAGAATATTTTAAACATAGTGGCAAAAAATCAGCCCAAACTGGTAAACGGTTTGGTACCGTCGGTGGTGAGTCTCGGTCTTTTGACTCATATATTGCAAAGCTTGCTTCAAGAAGGTGTGCCGGTACGTGATATGCGCACCATACTCGAAACTTTGGTACAGTATGCACCGCGTTCTCAGGATCCAGAAGTGCTGACTGCCGCATGCCGCATAGGTTTAAGACGTCTTATCCTGCAGGATGTCGCAGGAGATGAGAAGATCATTCCTGTGATCACTTTAGCTCCTGATCTTGAAAAAGTACTGACCAAGTCTTTAGAAAGCGGCGGCTCGTCGGGGATCGGTATTGAGCCGGGACTTGCCGACAGACTGCAGAAATCTCTTGCCGAAAGCTCTGCTGATCAGGAAATGAAGGGCGAGCCATCCATCCTTTTGACCTCCGGAGTGCTGAGGTCGACTTTGTCGCGTTTTGTCAGAAATTCCATACCGGCATTAAGGGTGCTCTCTTATCAGGAGATCCCGGATGACAAGCAGATCAAGATAGTTTCCTCAGTCGGAGCTACCCAGAAGATGGTAGGACAGTAATAAGATCTACTGTTGATACGTTTTAAGTGTGATAATAAGGCTTCGGCGGAGTTCTTTCAGATTTTTCGGTGCATTGCATGGAATACGATTTATATTCATACGATTTGTTCGATACTGTAATTACGAGAAGCACCCTGAATCCGGAGGGTATCTTTGCAGTCATGCAGTCGCGTTTTGGAGAGCTTTCGGAATTATCAGAAATAGCGCCGGAACTTGCCGGTGATTTTGTTTATATACGTAAAAATGCCGAAGCTTCTGCCAGGAAAAAAACGTCGAAAGAAGAAATAACGCTAAACGAAATCTACGCAATAATCAAAAGAAATTATTGTCTTAGTGATGCTGAAACTCTGTGTCTGATTAAGCTTGAAGAAGAAACTGAGATATTTTGCAGTCTTCCGCTTCAGCTGAGAGTAGATGAGATCCTGTCGAGGATAAAAGCAGGCCAACGCGTCGTTTTCATTTCCGATATGTACTTAAGCCATGAAGTGATCAGGAAGATGCTTGATAAGATCTCTTCTGACTTAAGTAAGATCCCGTTATATTTATCATCGGAAATAGGATATACAAAAGCCAGCGGTAATCTCTTTAACTATGTGAAGACTAAGGAAAAGGTTAATTTTAATCGCTGGATCCATTACGGCGATAATTTTAAATCTGACTATAAAATTCCTAATAAATTCGGAATAACAGCAAAGTGGTTAAAACAATCTGAAATAAGCGGATTTTTTAAATACCTGAATAAAGCATATTACAACAGTACTTTTTCACTGATGCTCGGTTGTGCTCAGGCTGCGATTAAAAATTCAGGAGATTTATCAGATAATAAATTGTACAGGACCGGTGCCTTATGTGCAGGACCTGTTTTCTCCCCTTTTGCAGATTGGATCTTAAGACAGAGTCTGAAAAAAGGCATATCTCATCTGTATTTTATCGCCAGAGACGGATTTATCATCAAACGAATTGCAGATCGTATTATTGAGAAATTCAGTATAAATATAAAGACAAGTTATATTTATTCCTCCCGACAAGCTTGGGATCCGAAAACTAAGGAGCAACGGGAATTGTTGGCTTTATACGGCAAACAACAAATAAAGCCTAATGTCAAATCCGGATTTGTCGATATTTGGGGAACCGGCGGTTCGCTTAAGCATTTTTGTGATCTGTGCAATTTGGATCTTGGCAAGATCACTTTGTTTTTGTACGGAACCTACTTCTACCAAGATGACGCCTTGGGATTTGAGCGTGTGATTTTTGCTCAGCATTTAAAATTAAACGGTCATGTCGAATTTTTGGCCAAAGCTCCCGAGGGGCAGTGCATAGGTTTTAAACTTGAGAAAAATATTGTTATTCCTGTATGCAGAGAACAGGAAAAAATTGAGATTGAAAAATTCGGTTTTTCGCAATATTTAAGCGGTATTGGCGATTTTGTAAACTATTGGATCATATTTAAAAATCGTACTCTTGGTCAGAATAATGAATTATATCGTCTTATAGACAGCTTAATCAGCAAGTTCTTATTTTTTGCCTCTGAAGACGAGTTGCATTATTTCTTAAATTTTCCTGATTATCCTAAAAGCGAGAAAAATCTTGCCGTCATGCGGCCTTTAAGAATTTTTAAATATAAGTTGAAAATTTTTGTTTCAAAAATTAAATTTATTGAAAAATCAAAAATATTGTCAATATTTCGCGATTAAATTATATAGATAATTTGTTCATTGCAAAAGAATTGTAAAAAATATATGAACAGCAGATTCAACCCGTTTAACCATGATCGTGAAAACGATCACGAGCAGGATAAGAGTTCCGAGCAGAACGTTGATCGTTACACCGACTTTAGTCCCGATGCATCCGACCGAATAGGCACTCGTCGTGATAATGCGGATAATATTGCAACTGAAGATCCGGAAAATAAAGCGCAACCGCGCAGAAAGGGACGTTTCAGCCGTGCTTTTTACATGCTGATGTTAAAACTCGGTTTGGTAGGTGCGGCAATTCTCGGTGTGCTTTTTATTTATTTTGATTCCGTAGTTTTCTCAAAATTTGAGGTGGACGATCGTTGGGTTTTGCCTGCAGTAGTGTACTCAAGACCGCTTGAACTCTATCCTGATCAAAAGCTTTCGCTCTCTCAGATGATCTATGAGTTAAAACTCTTGAAATACCGTCAGGTGCAAAATCCTTCAAAACCGGGGGAGTATGCAGTATCTGAAAAAAACGGCCGTGTCGTACTCATTAAAAGACCGTTTGAGTTTCCGGATGCAAAAGAGCCTAAGGCGGCGCTTTTGGTACAGTTTCAAGGGCAACGCGTACAAAAGATAGTCAATGCCGACAATCGCAGTGATTTAGGTTACGTACGTATGGATCCGGTGTTGCTTGATCGCATCAACCGCATCGATCCGAAAGAAGATCGTATTTTTCTCGATTTAGAAAGCGTGCCCAAGGCTCTCATCAAC
The DNA here is from genome assembly GCA_022779845.1 of Succinatimonas sp. Classification (GTDB taxonomy): domain Bacteria; phylum Pseudomonadota; class Gammaproteobacteria; order Enterobacterales; family Succinivibrionaceae; genus Succinivibrio. The sequence goes on along the minus strand of JALEXT010000167.1, from coordinate 1,855 downwards.
ACCCTGATCCAGATTGAGGATCGCTCTTTTTACAGCAATATGGGAGTAAATTTCTGGGCTATCATTCGTGCGGGAATTAAGAATTTCTTTGCAGGCCACGTGGTGCAGGGCGGCTCTACTATTACCCAGCAGCTGGTAAAAAATTATTTCTTAAATTCAGAGCGCAGTTACTCTCGCAAATTCAAAGAGATCATTATGGCGCTCATCATGAATCATCGTTACAGCAAAGAGCAGATCCTCGAGGCTTATTTAAACGAGATTTACTTAGGTCAAAACGGCAATGCCGGTGTTTACGGTTTCGGATTGGCTTCATACTTCTATTTCGGGGTTCCGGTATCTGAGTTAAGTCAGGATCAGATGGCTTTGTTGGTAGGTATTATTAAAGGACCGTCATTGTATGATCCCTGGCGAAATCCTGATAAGACTTTGGAACGTCGCAATGTGGTACTTGCAGTAATGCATGAACGTGGTTTTTTAAGCGATGCAGAATATGCCCAATACAGCGCAAGACCATTGGGAGTCATACGTCGCGGCAGCATGAATTATTCAAAAACTCCTGCTTTTATGGGAGTTTTAAAGCAGGAAATTGCTTCACGTTTTGGAAATGATTTCCTTTCTGGTAATGGTATTAAGATCTTTACCTCGCTCGATCCTCAGGCTCAGCAGTCGGCAGAAAAAGCGGTGCAGTCGGAGCTTAATACTATTGAAAAGGAGCGTAAGATCTCAGGCTTGGAATCTGCCATGGTGGTAAGTTCCTGGCGAACAGCGGAGGTTTCTGCCGTAGTAGGTTCTCGTACTCCTCAATATGCAGGGTTTAACCGCGTATTGGAGGGAAGACGTCAGGTAGGTTCCATCATAAAACCATTGGTCTACCTCACAGCCTTTAATAACGGCATTCACTCTGGCACCCTTATAGATGATTCGCCGCTGACCATACGTCTTTCCACAGGGCAGCTTTGGCAGCCCAAGAACGATGACAAGCGTTATCGCGGACCGATCCCGGTGCATTATGCCATGGCTCATTCTTTAAATATTCCTACCGTGCGCCTTGGCATGAGGGTAGGATTGAATCATGTTGCTGAGACTATGCGTAAAGTAGGAATAAAAGGAAAGATCCCTCTTTATCCATCCATGCTTTTGGGAACGGTTGAATTAACTCCTTATGAAGTAAATTCCATTTATGCATCACTGGCTACCGACGGTGTTTATACCGATCTCACCACTTTGCGTACCGTGGTTAAGGACGGGAAAATAGTCTATGAACGTGAAAACAGCCGTGGAGAGCGTAAGCTTGATCCAAGAGATACTTACCTTACCATGTACGTAATGCAGGAAGCTACTCAAAGTGGTACCGGCTATCGTATCGGTCAAATGTTTCCCAACATCAAGATAGCCACCAAGACCGGTACAACCAATGATAACCGCGATACCTGGGCCGTAGGTATAGATAACGACGAAGTCGTGTCCACTTGGGTAGGTTTTGATAATAATAAATCCACCGGTTTATTCGGATCGTCGGGAGCAATGCGTGTATACGGAGCATATCTTAAAAACCGCGGAGTGGATTCTTTGGAGTTGAAGCGTCCTGACGGGGTTAAGTTTGTTAACTTCAACAGCAAGGGGAATATCTTAGCTGACAATTGCCGAGTAGTCGGAATGCAACTGTTGCCGGTCAGAACAGACAAAATCCGTTATGTAGACGAAACCTGCGGTTTGTCATCAGGAAATGCTCAATCCGTCACTGTAAGTTCAGGCTCTGACAACGAAAAGAAACCTACGCCTTTTTCACAGTTGCAATCAAATGATGAAAAACTTGAGCAGGCGGTGTTAGCTAATTAAATCACGTTTATTCAAA
>JALEXT010000166.1 GCA_022779845.1 Succinatimonas sp. | reverse complement strand
TTACCAACAGCATCTGATCGCGCTCGGTACTGGCATAATCAGGATATGCAAACATTACAAAACGCGGGGGAACACAAAAAACTGCCGTACTTTCAGTTTTTTTTAAGGCAACTTTTTCATGCGTGAAAGAGCACGATGACAAAGCCAAAGACAAAACAAGGCCCCAAACGCCGATTGCGCACAGGGCCTTTAAGCGAGTTGACACACTCACAAAATTTACCTTCAGTCCATAGTTTCTACGACATCGGTTTCCTGCTTGACCACTTTACGCGGAGCAAGCTGCGCACGTGTGATCCCCAAAAGCAGAGTCCAGGTGGAGGCCACGTAGATGGAAGTAGCGGTACCGAAAACGATACCCACGAACAAGGCCAGCGAGAAACCGTAGATCATAGGACCGCCGAAGATCATCAGCGATACTACGGTGATAAGTGTGGTACCCGAAGTAATGATGGTACGCGACAGAGTCTGAGTAAGCGAAATATCAAAAAGTCGCTGCATCTCAACTCCTCTTGGCAACTTGACTGCATTTTCACGTATACGGTCAAACACCACGATTTTATCGTTTAATGAATAACCTACTACGGTAAGTACAGCCGCCAGCACGGTCAGATCGTATTCTATCTGGAAAAACGAAAACACGCCCATCACCACGATCACGTCATAGGCAAGCGAAATCACGGCGCCGGTTGCCATTCTCCACTCAAAACGGAAGGCAATATAGGCCAAAATTGCAATGAGCGAGACCACGATGGCTAAAATGCCGCTTTCTACCAATTCTTCGCCGACTGCAGGACCGACGTATTCAGAACGGGCAAGCTTGACCTCAGGATCGATGGTCTTTGAAGCATTAAACACCTTATTGGTGACGGTTTGCTGATCCAGTCCCTCTTTAGGGGCTACACGCATCATCACCGACTTAGTACTTCCTGAGTACTGGGCAGTACCTTCGATACCTTCTTCAAGGTAGGCCTTGCGCACGGTTTCAAGATCAACTGCACGGGTAAATTCGGTTTCCACCACTACGCCGCCGGTAAAATCCAAGCCCCAATTAAGACCTTTTACGCACATGGAGACTATGCTTGCGACTACCAGGCCGAAGCAGAGTAATTCCACGACGAGTTTTATCTTCATGAAGGGGATGACTACCCCTTCCTTAATAAACTGCATCATAGTTTTGTTCTCCTAAATGCTCAAAGTCTTCAAATTGGCCTTGGAACCCCATACCCAATTCACAATGGCGCGGCAGGCAGTAACGGCAGTAAACATTGAGCTGGCAAGACCTATCATCAGAACCAAGGCGAAGCCCTTTACAGAACCTGTTCCCACCATAAAGAGGATGAGTCCGGTAATGAAGGTAGTGATGTTGGAGTCGGCGATGGTAACGAAAGCGCGGGCATAACCTTCATGAATGGCAGCCTGTACCGGACGGCCTGCTCTGATCTCCTCACGTATGCGCTCATAGATAAGCACGTTGGCATCGACAGCCATACCCAGAGTAAGCACTATGCCTGCAATACCTGGCAAGGTCATGGTAGCTCCTGGAATAAGCGACATTACTCCCACAAGCAACACAAGGTTGAAGAGCAGAGCCAAATTGGCGATAAGACCGAATCCCTTGTAATAGATGATCATGAACACCAGCAGGAAGATCACGCCGTAAAGCATGGCTTTTAAGCCGTTGTCGATGTTTTGCTGTCCCAAGGAAGGTCCGATGGTACGCTCTTCAACGATCTGGATAGGAGCAATCAAAGCACCGGCGCGCAAGAGCAATGCCAAATTGTGAGCTTCCTTACTCGAGCTGATGCCGGTGATGCGGAAACTTGAACCGAGGCGACTCTGAATAGTAGCCACGTTGATTATCTGCTCGACCTTACGGAATTTCGGCTTATACCCCACATCTCCAGGTTTTAAAGCATTGGGATCATCGGAAACCACGGCTTTAAACTCGATAAAATTGGTAGCCATAGGCTTGCCGATATTATCCTTGGTAAAAGCTGACATAATGTTACCGCCGCGGGAGTCAAGGCTGATATTAACCTGCGGACGACCGTTTTCATCGGCACTTGATGAGGCGTCGACGATATGATCACCGGTTAAAATCACCTGTTTGCTCACCACTACGGGATAATGTTTGGCATCATAAAGGACCTCGGTTCCGGCAGGAACGTGTCCCTGCGCAGCGGCACCGACATCTGCCGTATTGTCAACCAATCTGAACTCCAAGGTAGCGGTTGCGCCCAAAATCTCCTTGGCACGGGCAGTATCCTGAATACCGGGCAATTCAACAACCACGCGATCAGCGCCCTGGCGTTGAACCAACGGTTCTGCCACGCCCAACTCGTTCACACGGTTTCTGATGATGTTGATGTTCTGATCAACAGCATTGGTTCTGACCTCGGAAAGCTTCTGCGGGGTCATGGTAGCACGTATGTAGAAACGTCCGTCGCTTTGGCTGTCGTAATCCTGAAGCTTAAAATCCTTGTGACGTGACGAAAGAGTTTTTAAAGCCTCATCACGGGTTTGCGCGTCGCGGAATGCCACGATCACGTTATCACCCTCGGCTCTTGCTCCTGCAAGACGAATACCGGCATTACGCAACTCGGTTCTGAAATCATTGACCAGCTGATCAGTCATCTTCTTCATGGCCGAATCCATGTCAACTTCCATGAGAAAATGCACGCCGCCGCGCAGATCAAGGCCTAACTTCAAAGGGTGCATGCCCATGGCTCGCATCCATGCAGGAGTAGCCGGAGCTAAATTAAGGGCGGTGACATAATTGTCGTCGAGTACGGATGCGGCTAAATCTCTTGCCAGCAACTGTTCTTCGGTATTCTTGAAACGTACCAGCAACTGACCGTTTTCCAACTCGTAATCGCCGCTAATGTTTTTGGCTTCAAGCGCCTGCTGTACCTTGACTTGCACCGCGGCATCTACATCAAGACCTCTGGCACCAGATATCTGGAGTGCCGGATCTTCGCCGTACAGATTGGGAAGCGCATAGAACGCACCGATCAAGATGATCAGCACGACCATGACGTTTTTCCACAAAGGGAACTTGTTTTGCACTTTGGAACTCTTGAAATCAGACCGCGCCAGAGCGCGGTCATATTATGGAAAAGTTAAAAAGAAATTATTTATTTTCTTTGTTTTCAGCTTCGGCAGCAGGAGCACTCTGCTCTTCTTTCTTGTCATCATCAGAAGCTATGCCGAGTTTAGCTTCCACAGCCTGCGGCAAAGGTGCCTGAACTTTAGGAGCAGCTTTTTTTGCATTAGCCTTCTTAGGAGCATTCTTTTTATCGACGGCAACAGCCTGCAAGGTGCCCTTGGGCAACACGGCTACGACGTAGTTACGCTTCATCTGCATTACAACTTCGTCGGCAACTTCAACTAATACGTACTCTTTGTTGTCAGGAAGCTTGACGATACGACCGGCAATACCGCCGTTAGTCAAAACTTCATCACCTACAGAGAGATTATCCAAAAGCTTTTGCATTTCTTTACGCTTTTTGGAATTAGGACGCATGATGAAAAAATAAACGGCAATCATGCACACGGAAAGGACGATGATCATGGAAAGATCGCCGCCGGCTTGGGCCTGAGCCGCATCGGCTGCATAAGCAGAAGAAATAATATTCATGTTGTAAATTTACCTGCAGTTATTGTAAAGAGCACTAAGAGCCCTCTTTTAATTCAGTTGACTAATATATCACAAAATATGTGATATACATGACATTTTAAGTACAGCCAGTCATACCTGATAAGCTGGTTTTTTATTTAGATTTCAAATAGATATTTGAATATTCACTCATTATATCAGTTAACCCTTGCAAACTGGGGATTGCAAAAAAGCCGTAACCTGTTCAATGCAGGTTACGGCTTAAAAAATGTATTAAGCAATTACTAACGTTACGAGTTTTTATCGCCTATATTGTAAATATCCAGCGCATCGCACGAATCGTTCCAAGCCTTATCGGCTTTCGCATCATCGTTACGTTGTCTTGCGATTTCGTCAAAATACCCGCTTGCAGGGGGGACGATATAGTCTCCGGTAAAGATGGAGGTATCAAACTCCTTAAGCTCCGGATTTTCCTCGGTAACTGCCGCTTTCAAATCATCAAGAGACTGATAGATCAGTGCGTCTGCTTTTATCAGCTTGCAGATCTCATCATTACTGCGCTTATAAGCAATAAGCTCATCCGAAGTCGGCATGTCGATACCGTAGATGTTCGGGTAACAGATCTCAGGAGAAGCCGAAGCGAAGAAAACCTTTTTAGCACCGGCCTCACGTGCCATTTCCACGATCTGCATGGAGGTGGTACCGCGAACTATGGAATCGTCAACCAATAAGACATTCTTGCCTTCAAACTCGGCTCTGATGGGATTTAATTTGCTGCGTACCGATTTCTTACGCTGGCTCTGTCCCGGCATGATAAAAGTTCTGCCTATATAACGGTTTTTAACAAAGCCCTGACGATATGGCAACTCAAGATGGCGGGCTATCTGAACAGCCACGTCTACCGAAGTATCCGGAATGGGGATCACTACGTCTATCTTAAGATCACCGTGTTCACGCTTGATCTTCTCGGCAAGATTATCTCCCATGCGTACGCGGGTTGCGTACACGGAAGCTCCGTTGATAATGGAGTCAGGCCGCGCAAAATAAACATATTCGAAAATACAAGGCTGAAGTTTCGGATGCTCTGCACAGATAGAAGAATAGAATTTACCGTCTTTGGTGATGAGCAAGGCTTCGCCCGGCTTTACATCGCGTACCAAATTAAAACCGTTGACATCCAAAGCCACACTTTCTGATGCCACCATATACTCAGTACGACCGTCTTCTAACTTACGCTCGCCGAAAACCAGAGGGCGGATCCCGAAGGGATCACGAAAAGCAATGAGTCCCACGCCCAAGATCACCGCCACTACTCCATAGCCGCCTTTGATTTCGGCTATAGTGCCACGTACTGCTTTAAAGATATCCTCAGGCTGTGGAACTTCACTTTCAATGGCAGTAAGCTTCCATGCCAGAATATTAAGCAACATCTCAGAATCAGACTGAGTATTCACATGGCGGCGGGCTTTACGACATTTTTCACGCAACTCTTTTGAATTGATGAGATTACCGTTATGTGCAAGAGCTATTCCGTAGGGTGAATTTACATAAAAAGGCTGAGCTTCGGCCGCACTTGATGATCCTGCAGTAGGATAACGATTGTGACCTATACCGATATTGCCGACCAGTCTCATCATATGACGGGTTTGAAACACGTCGCGCACCATACCGTTGGCCTTGCGCTGATGAAAATTACCGACCTCATCCATTGTCACGATGCCGGCAGCATCCTGACCACGGTGCTGAAGCACCTGCAAGGCATTGTAAATTGCGACATTGACGGGAGAAAATCCCACCATTCCTACTACACCGCACATAGTTTCAAGCTCCACTGCCCGTTACCGGGGCTGACATGTACAAAAAGAACCAGTTCACAAGACGTTGCAGATCAGGCAAGAATACCGACTGACTGTACCATTGCGTCTGCTGCACAAACAAAAGGATATGCAGATGAAAAAGGATCTGCAAAAGTGCCAAGACCGCAGCCATGATGAGTACACCTCTTAATACACCGAAGACTACTCCCAACAGCCGGTCAAAGCCTGAAAGTCCGGCCTTCTCAATCATGGTACACACAAGCCTTCCTGCCATGCCCGTAACTATAAGCGTAAGCGCAAACAGTACGATCACGGCTAAAACATTGCGGGTGAGTGCATCATTTGAAAAGACAAACAGCGGTGCCACGGCACCGTACATTTTTCCTGTAACCAAAAAGGCAGCGATCCATGCCAGTATGGATGCTGCCTCTCTGACAAAGCCGCGCATAAGCGAAATCATCGCCGAGATCACAATCACGGCGATGATCACCCAGTCGGCTGCAGTTAAAAAGCTCACTTGGTTTCTTTGGTCAAAACTTCAAGGCCGTTCAAATACTTTCTAAGTACCTTAGGAACGGTTACCGAGCCGTCGGCATTCTGATAGTTTTCCAACACGGCAACCAAAGTACGACCAACTGCTAAACCGGAGCCGTTTAAGGTATGCACAAGTTCAATACTGCCGTCCTTACGGCGTACTCTGGCCTGCATGCGACGGGCTTGGAAGTCCAAGCAGTTGGAACATGAAGAGATCTCGCGATAGCAGTTTTGCGCAGGCAACCATACTTCAAGATCGTAAGTTTTTGCAGAGCTAAAGCCCATGTCACCGGTTGAAAGAGCCACCACATGATAAGGAAGCTCCAAAGCCTGCAATACAGCTTCTGCATTGGCAGTAAGGCTTTCCAAAGCCTGCCATGAATCCTCAGGCTTTACTATCTGCACCATTTCAACCTTGTCAAACTGATGCATGCGGATCAAACCGCGGGTATCACGTCCTGCAGATCCGGCTTCAGATCTGAAGCAAGGAGTATGGGCGGTGATCTTGATGGGGAGATCCTGCTCGGGAATGATCTCATCGCGTACCATATTGGTAAGCGGTACTTCGGCTGTAGGAATGAGGCAGAAATGACGATTGACATCATCACCGTCAGCATCGCCGTTTAAGCTGGTGTGGAACAAATCCTCAGCAAATTTAGGCATCTGACCGGTACCGTAAAGTGAATCTAAATTCACAAGATACGGAGTATAAACTTCGGTATATCCCTGCTCTTCA
>JALEXT010000165.1 GCA_022779845.1 Succinatimonas sp. | reverse complement strand
GACAGTGCCGGGATCTCTCAGACTCCTGAAAAATTTGCAACCGGCGTGGTTCAGTTTGATGATTATCTAGGTCAACTTTTTGCGCGCAACGGTGTGAAGATCATTTCACAAGAGCCGAGCAGGGAGGTAAAGCTGGGAACTTTTCGTGCCTTGGAAAAAAATTACGAATTTGAGATCCAAGGAGAGAAACGCAGGGCACGCATGCTGCAGTTTAACAGCAATCATCACCTCTATAACGCAGTGATCACCTCGTCGTCGCTGGAAAATGCAGATGAATGTTTGGTACAGGGCGTGAGTATATTAAATACCGTCAAAAGCAGGTAAGATTTTTACCTGCTAGGAAGTATTGATTAAGAGAGTTATTTATTCAGTTCTTTCTTAAAGATGTTGATAATTTCCTGATATTCGTCATCTTTTAGATATACCGGATTGGCATCAGAGAACGGACCATTCCAGTTAGGGCCGCCTTCATACTTAGGGCATACGTGAATGTGAAGGTGTTTTACGGTATCGGCGTAAGAGCCGTAATTGATCTTGTCCGGATTGAAACCGCGATGAATGGCGTTGGCAACCTGCATGAGTTCTGCCATGAATGCATTCAATTCTTCTTTTGAAAGATCGGTCAAATCGGTGGCGTGACCGTCAAAAGCTAAAATGCAACGACCGCGGTTTTTTTGATCACGGAATAAATAGAGTTTGGAGTGCTCAAAATCACAGATATGAATCATGAGGCTGTCACGGTGTGCGCAAACAGGATCACAGTACATGCAACCTTGGTGGTTTTTCTCGTACATAGCAATTTCCTTTACTGTAAATACGGTCTGTTAAGACATAAATGCCAGATGACATTTATTGCAATTATAGTCCGTATCATAAGAAAAAATTTTGAATTTTAAGCATATAACAAGCCCCGCCTAAGCGGGGCAATAATTTTTTAGATCAAAGCTTTTCTTTCATGCATTCGCAAGCAGCTTTTTCAACTGGCAGACATGCGGTATAACGTTGCATGAATTTATTAAAGCCTTCGACACTTTTTGCATCAGGTTCGATCTTTGAACCTTCGGCACCTGAGAAGATCTTGGTATCAAGGAAGTGAGGCAGTGTTTCTCCCTGCTCCTTCTTAATAAGGTATGCGGCCAGCACCGCCATGCCCCACGGACCGCCTTCACCTGCCGTGGTCATAACCCATACCGGAGTGTCGAGGGCATTGGCCATGATGGTTTGACCTACTCCCTTGGTCTTAAACAGACCGCCGTGACCTAAGAGTTTGTCTATGGCGACGTTTTCTTTTTTCAGTATATCCATGCCCAAACGGATCGCTCCTAAAGAAGTGTTAAGGTTTGAACGCATGAGATTGGCAATATTGAATTTGGCATCAGGGGTACGGATCAGCAGAGGACGGCCTTCCTCCATACCGGTGATGAATTCGCCTGAGAAATATCCGTAGGTCAATACACCGCCGCAGTCAGGATCGCCTTCATTAAGAGCACGGTTGTAGAGCAGGGCAAAAAGTTCGTCAGGGCTTAGTTTGATACCGGCGACTTTTGCAAATTCGTCAAAAATTCCTACCCAGGCATTGAGATCCGAAGTGCAGTTGTTGGCGTGCACCATTGCAACCTGTTTGCCGTCAGGGGTAGTTACGTTGTCGATTTCGCGGTGCAGATCTTTTAAAGCTTTCTCAAGCACAATCATCGCAAAAATCGAGGTGCCGGCAGATACGTTTCCGGTTCTGACTGCAACGGAATTGGTGGCCACCATGCCGGTGCCAGCATCACCTTCTGGCGGAGCAAGCGGGATCCCATGCTCAAGATCTCCTGACGGATCAAGAAGTTTTGTTCCTTCTTCAGTTAAGGTGCCGGCGTTTTCTCCTGCGGATAAAACCTTAGGCAAGAGGTTTTCAAGTTTCCAGCTGTATCCGTTCGGGGCTACCAGTTCATTGAATTTCTTGATGAGATCCTGACGGTAGCTTCCGCTTTCCGAATCTATGGGGAACATACCTGCAGCATCGCCTACACCCAGAACGCGTTCACCGGTAAGTTTCCAGTGAATGTATCCTGCAAGCGTGGTAAAGAAGTCCACATCTTTTACGTGATCTTCTTTATTCAGAATGGATTGGTAGAGGTGGGCAATACTCCATCTTTCAGGAATGTTGAAATTAAAAAGTTCGGTAAGTTTAGCCGAGCTGTCGCGGCAGAGAGTGTTGCGCCAGGTTCTGAACGGAGCAAGCAGTTTGCCTGTTTTGTCAAAAGCCAAATATCCGTGCATCATGGCAGAAAAACCGATGGCAGCGAGCTTGGTTATTTTGACGCCGTATTTTTCCTGAGTGTTTTTCTTAAGATCGGCATAAGTGTCTTGTACACCGTCCCAAACTTCGTCGATATGGTAGGTCCAGATCCCGTTTTCAAGTCTGTTTTCCCATCCGTGGGATCCCGATGCCAATACCGTTCCGTCCGAAGGGTCGATAAGCACTCCTTTTATTCTGGTAGAACCAAGTTCGATGCCAAGTACCGCATCACCTTGTGCGATCAATTTTTTGTAATCAGTCATGACAGATAAGTCCGGTTAAGTTTTTAAAAACGGTTTACTAAAGGCTGATGAAATAAACATACAACCTTTCTTTCATGAGAAAAGTATAAAGTCGTAACCGTTTGCAAAGCTTGCGGAAGTTCTCATTTTGCATGATTAAAATGCACTTTATGTAAAAAAATGAAATTTTATGCATATAAAACGAGGAATAAAATCGATAAAATGCAATAATCTTTCAATACAAGTAAAACCATTCTGCTACAATCTGTGACGGAGGGGTATTCCCCTTAACGTTTAACTGCATGTGATCGTCTATTCAATGCGAGGTTGTGATGTTTTTTAAAAAAAGTGATTTTTATCCGGTAATTGCACCTTTAAGCGGTAAGGTGATTGCCCTTTCCGATACTGAAGATCCCATTTTCTCCGGAAAAGTAGTAGGCGACGGAGTGGCAATTATCCCTGGAAACGGAGAAGTAGTCGCACCGGTCTCGGGAGTGATCAGTATGATAGCTCCTACTAATCATTCCTACGGCATTACAGCTTATGACGGTACGGAGATCTTAGTTCATATAGGTATTGACACGGTAAAGCTTGAAGGGAAGGGATTTACTCCTTTGGTATATAAAGGACAGGAAGTTGAAGTGGGACAGCCTGTATGTAAGTTTGATTTGGATCTGATCCGTCATGAAGGATTTAATGCCACCACTCCGGTGATCATAACTTCCAATTCCATTGACAGAGTAAAACGTCTTACTTTGCGTACCGGTTTTGTCGAAGGCGGCAAATCGGTATGCATGCTGTACGCACTTGAGAAAAAGAAATAGTACTTCGTTTAAAAAAACCGCATCGCCAAAAAGAATGGTTGATGCGGTTTTTTCATAAAGTTAAGTTAGTCCTGTTTATAAAGAGCCGTTGACAGATAACGATCGCCGCTGTCAGGGATCACAACCACTATATTCTTACCTGCGTTTTCAGGACGTTTGGCAACGTTGATAGCTGCAGCTATGGCAGCACCGCCTGAAATTCCCAAAAAGACACCTTCTGAATGAGCTACTTCTCTGCCGATGTTAAGGGCATCATCATCGCTTACGGTGACAATTTCATCTATATATTCGCGTTTAACATTGCCTGCTTCAAATCCAGGACCTATACCCTGAATCTTATGGGGACCTGCTTTTCCGCCAGAAAGTACCGGTGAGGCAGAAGGTTCAACTGCGATTACTTTTACCGAGGATTTTTGTTCTTTTAAATAATGTCCGGCACCTGATACGGTTCCGCCCGTACCTACACCACCTACGAGTATGTCGACTGCACCGTCAGTATCTTTCCAGATTTCAGGACCTGTGGTCTTGTAATGGATGTTGACATTGGAAGGATTATCAAATTGATTAGGGATCCAAGAATTAGGCGTAGCAGCCTGCAATTCCTGTGCTTTGGCAATGGAGCCTTTCATTCCTTTGGCTCCGTCAGTAATGACCAGTTGTGCACCGTAAGCTTTGATGGTATTACGTCTTTCTTCGGACATGGTGGCCGGAAGAACAATGACCACTTTAAGTCCAAGGGCAGCACCTGCCATCGCAAGACCGATACCGGTATTGCCGGAAGTAGGTTCGATGATGGTTGAGTCCTGATTGATCCTGCCGTCGGCAAGAGCATCCTTGATCATGGCAAAAGCGATGCGATCTTTGATAGAGCCAGCCGGATTAAATGCTTCGAGCTTTGCGATGATCTTTGCTTTAAGACCGTATTTCTGCTCTGTTTTGGTGAGCTCCAAAAGCGGGGTGTTGCCAATAAGATCGGTGATTTTGCTGTAAACGGCCATATTAAAACTCCTGGTTTTTAAAGCCTGTCGGAATTCAGTCCGACGTTAAAAAAAAAGGAAGCCTTTCTGGCTTCCTTATTAAAGATCTGTACGAACGTTGCAATCTACATACTTATCTGACGTTGTACAAAGGAAGCCGTGCACGTGTTATTACACATGCAACCGCAACACATACAACAAAAAGCGTGTGAAAACAGCATTTGACAGCTCCTCAAAAATCCTGCTAAAAAAATATTACGTTTATTTTTTACTGTCAACTGGTTTTCAAAAAAATTTTTCTAAAAAAGATCCGTTTGAAAAATTAAGAAAAATCAGCAGATTTTTTGTATCATCATTTTGTTATTTGGAGAGAATAATATGCGCTATTTGATTTTGTCTGATATTCACGGCGGAAATGATGAGTTAAGGGAAGCTCTTTCTTTTTTTGAGCCTTTTAAATGCGATTACCTTGTGTTGCTCGGCGACCTATTGAATCACGGTCCGCGCAATCGCGTACCGCAAAGCTACAGTCCTATGGATGTTGCCCCGCAACTTGACAAGTTTAAGGACAGGATCATCGCCGTTCGCGGAAACTGCGACAGTGAAGTTGATCAAATGGTATTCTCTTTTCCTTGTACCGCACCATACGGATGGATTTTACTTCAAAGGCCGGATAAGACATTGCGGGTAATGTTGACTCACGGTCATCTGTATCGTTATGAAACTGAAACAGAACGTGACAAATTGGGACTTAAAGCCGGAGATATCGTGTTGTCAGGGCATACTCACGTTTCCGGTATTTTTAATAAGCAAAGCGGAGTTATCAATGTTAACCCAGGTTCAACCACCATTCCAAAAGGCGGGACTCCTGCAGGTTTTGCCGTCATGGATGAAGACGGCATTACCTTATGTAATTTAAACGGTGATACGGTTAACTTTTTAAACTTTAATTCGTAACGGTATATTCAATATCATTGATATTGAGATAAAACTTGTGTTTATTATTTTAATTCTTGGATACCGTTTGCAGCTTTAATAATTCTTGAATTAATTCTGTCTTTTAATTTTTTTAAGTTGTGTTCTTGTTTAGTGCGATCGTTTTCTTTGTGCCAAAGATGTAACACAGCTGTAGCATATCTGCCTGATTTTATTTTGATCCCTGCATGAATTAGCCTGACAGCAAGATCGGAGTCTTCGTATCCCCATCCTTCAAAATCGCTGTCACAACCGTTTACCCTAATAAATTCATCTTTGAATAAAGCAAAATTACATCCGCGTACTTTTTTCCAGCTGTTATTAAAAAGTCTTATGCGGTGAAAGTATGGAAAAGTAATAAAAGGATGCAATCTTTTTATGTAATGTTTCAGGTATGCTTTAAACCAGTCTTTATATGAATAAAGCCAAACTTTGATACCGTATTTAAGAACTTGTTTGGTAAATTTTTCAGAAAGTAAAATCCTGTTTCCTGCCACAATACAATCTCTTCTGGCTAACATTCTGTGTGCCCTGACAAAGGATGTTCTGGGAATGCAATCTCCGTCTAAAAAAATCAGGTATTCACCGGTGGCTAACGATGCGGCAAGATTTCTGGCACGTGAAAGTCTGAAACCTCTGTCTTCTTGAAAAGCGTGGATAATTTTGTAATTACAAATTTTTTGCATATTCCTGATCATCAAAGCCGTATCTTCACGCGAACCGTCGTCACCGATCACTACTTCAAAATTCTTGTCATTCTGATCATTGAGAGATTGCAATATCAGTTGTAAAGCATCGGGGCGGTTATAGGTTGTTATGATCACGGAAATTTTCATCATATTCTCCCGTTAAAACGGATAATGCTGCGCAATTTAATATATTTTTCAAGCGTATAGAAGCCGTGAAGCAGGCAAAATTCAAATCCGAGTTTTCCGTCCAGAAAGCCTAGATGTACAAAGTAAGTTTTTACAAACGCCCAAACAGGTTTGACGATGATCCCCGACAAAAAACCGCATTTTTTCCCTTGAGATGCATATTTTTTAGCGAGCATGGTGGTGTAACGATTCATTTTATCCAAATGAATTTCCCAACTTTTATAAGGGAAATGTATGAGTCTGCCTTGTAGTTCTTTTTTAGGAGACGAACATTGCAATCTCTCGTGAACCAGCCCTTCGTATTTTGCGTTGTTTTTTTTAAATAATCTTTCAACTTTGTCAGGTCTTAACACTCCGTGCAGTACCCTACCTTCTACAAAATGGTTTTCTCTTGAGATTTTCCAGCAGATGTCATCGTTTGAACGTACGGCTTCTTTAATTTCTTCAGCAAGCTCTTTGGTGATCCTCTCATCAGCATCCAACATCATTACCCATTCATTACTTGCATTAGCAATAGCAAAATTTCGCTGTGCGGAGTAATCACCGTTCAGCGGACGTTGCAGGATCCTGCAACCGAAAGCTTTGGCAATATCATCGCTTTTGTCTGTTGATCCGCTGTCAACAAGAATGATTTCAGACGCAAAGGACGCGCTTTTTAGGCAATCAGTAAGGTTTTCTTCTTCGTTATAAGCTAATACGATCACGCTAAGCGGTATTTTATTCATCATTAGATCCGTGTATGAAATATTCCGTTGAAGCATAGTCAAAAAAGAAATGTATGTACATGAAAAACTAAGATTTTTTACATTAAACTTACATGCAAGCAAAAAAATGAGAACTAAGCAGCACTTTTTAAGCTAATAGAGGGATCTTCTTTTGGTCTTTTTGCTATTATCGGGCATTAGTGAAAACCATGCTTTGGAGGATTTATTAAATGCTGGCTACTTCATTAGAAATTGCCGAGAAATATGACTATTTGGCTCCTAAATTCAAGGCTTCTTTCAAATGGTTGCGTGAAAACGATATTAAAAATTTAGCTGACGGTCGTTATGACATCGAAGACGGTGTGTTTGCTTTAGTTCAGCGCTATACCACTGTTCCTGCCGGCAAAGAGCGTTTTGAGGCTCACAAAGATTTCTTTGATATTCAGTATTTGGCTGAAGGTCATGAGACTTTCGGTGTTGCTTTGACCAAGGACGGCGAACTTGAAGAGTCGAAG
>JALEXT010000092.1 GCA_022779845.1 Succinatimonas sp. | reverse complement strand
TGCTGACAGTTACTGCAACCTTTCAACCTAATGAGCTCGTTTAAAAAGGTTGCATTATGGTGGGAAAGAAAATTGCTAAAATTTACTGATCGATGACGGCTGAAAACAAAGAGCCTAATTTTTTCTGCTCTTCTTCCGTGGCACTGCCGCCTTTTAATAAAGAACAAGAGGCTTTCTTGACCTTTTCTGAACGTTTGCCGCTTTCAAGTTGCTTTAAGATCTCGGCAACGGCTTCCTGAGCCAGCTCGTAGCGCGGGGTTTTGATACTGCAAAGTTTGGGCATGGCCGCATCGCAGAATTTCAAACCGTTGCATCCTATGACCGCTACCTGTTCAGGAACCTTGATATTTAAGGCTTGACAGGCTATCAGTGCGCCTACTCCCACATCGTCATTGGTACACAGCACGGCATCGAGATCAGGATGCTCTTTTAATGCATTGAGCATCATGTCGCGTCCCAAAGCAAAATTCGAGCGGTTTGAAGAAGAAAAACTCAGTTCCTGAAGTCCTGCCTCTTTTACGGCTTGTAAATATCCGTTTCGTCTTATGAGAGTACGCGGATCCATGCGTACTCCGAAATATGCAGGGTGTTTCCTGCCGCACTCAATGAGGATCTTAGTTACTTTGTAGAAGATTTGTTCGTAATCAATACCCATATTGATGCCCAAAGGCTGATCTGCAAGAGACAGCAGTTCGGCTACGGGGATCCCTGATTTTTCCAGACGTTTTCTGGTAAGCTCCGTGTGTACGGTGTCGCAAAGAATGATTGAATCTACCTGATAAGAGAGTAAAGATGCCACCTGATCTTCTTCTATTTTGGGATCATATGACGAATGCATGAGCAAAAGTCCGTATCCTGCTTTGCGGCAACTTTCGTCAACAGCATCTATTACTTCAGAAAATACGCCGTTTGAAAAAGAAGGAATGACAAGGCCTAAAGTATGCGATGAAGAACTCGACATGATTGTCGGTACTCTTGTCGGTATAAACCCAGTATCTTCTATGGCTTTTTGTATTTTTTCACGGGTTTTGAGTGCCACGCTGTCAGGATCATTGAAATAGCGCGAGATTGTCATGCGGGTAACGCCGACCTGTTTTGCTATGTCCTGTAATTTAGGTCTTACTATCATATAAATTATGAAGATAATTATTGCTGTTGATTAAAGTTACATGCGATTTTAACAAAGAGAAAAGTTTGTCCAGATTAAAAGTTACCGATAACATGAACTTGGTCACTACTTGGCATGCCTAAAAGTGGTTACACGGTAAAAAAAGTTAAGCAGATCGCAAAGTTTGTATTTTTTTTCAAGAACCAAAGATTCGATCCGATAATCAGAACAGCACGGACGTGATCTCTTTATGATATAGGGGTCACAATCTTTGTTCTGAACCGTTTTTAGACGTGAAAAAAAGTCTGAAACTGATGTAAAGTACTACAAGTTTGGCTGTCAGAGCAGTTAAGGTCGTACTTTGTCAGTCTAAGAAAATAATATTATTCAGTAGGATGGAGCGTAATTCGTAGGATTACCTGCGCATTATGAAGGTGTGATGGATTTGTTTAAAAATATGGGAATACGCAGCAAATTGATGCTGTCGTTTGTTGTCACCATGATTTTTACTGCGATCATCTGCGTGATCACGGTTTTTATCATGAACAATATACGCAATACCGTTGATTACACTCACAATTTAATGAACGATGGTTATTTACCTTCTACTGAGATCGCCGAAAAATTGAATGAAGTAGGCGGTTTGGCTTTCAGCTTCTGTAATAACAAAACAGCATTTACCATAGGCAACCAGGAAAAAGTTGCAAATGATCTGAAAAATATTTTGGAAAATGCAGATAAATATTTTACCAATACCGAAGGCGGCGAGGATCTCATCGGCAAGTTAAAAGCTATTGAAGATACTTATACCAATACCGTTTTGGCAGCATTGCTTAAAAATCAACAGCAGATAGCACGCGCTACCTATGTAATGGAAATGCAGCCCAAGCTTGAAGAAATTGTAAGTTTACTGCAAAAGCGCAATATAGGTTATCTGGATGCCATTAACGGCAGATTGGACAGTCTCAACAGCCCCACTCCTTTATATTTGATTTTGGGAGCTACCGCGGCAGGTATCATTTTCTCAATTTTAATTGCCACGATGTTCTCATCGGCTATGAAACGTGTGCTCTCTCATGCAGTGTCGGTAGCAGAACGCATTGCCTCAGGAGATCTTACCGGTCAGATAGTTACCAAACGTACTGATGAACTGGGACAGCTCATGCGTGCGCTTGAGAATATGCGCAAGGAATGGCACGATCTGGCAAAGATGATCAAAGAAACTACCAGTGCCGTTGAAGAGACTTTTGCTACGATCGATACCGTTACAGGAGAGATTGACAAGTCTGCTCAGGAGACCGAAAGCCGCTCTATTACCGTAGCGGCAGCTTCTGATGAGATGGTATCCACAACATCAGATATTGCCAAAAATGCTCAGGTGGCTTCCGCTTCTGCTGAAGATTCATCGACTACTACTTCAGACGGTGTGGAAAAAATCCATCAGACCATTACTCTCATCAAGGAGCAGGTTGAAAAGACCCGCGGCAATGCTGAACGAGTCGGCGCTTTGGTTGAGCAGTCTCAAAAGATCAGCTCCATTGTTCAGACTATTGAAGATATTGCTAATCAGACCAATCTGCTGGCTTTAAATGCTGCCATCGAGGCTGCCCGTGCAGGTGAGGCCGGCAAAGGTTTCGCGGTGGTTGCAGATGAAGTGCGCTCTCTGGCATCAAGAACATCGGCATCTACTTCTGACATCATTACCATGGTAACTGAAGTACAGCACGATGCCAGTGCTGCCAATGATTCCATTTCCAAGAGCGTTTCCGAAATGGATGAATTGGCCGCATCCTCTGCTGCCGTTGAAGATTTGCTTCATGACATCATTAGCAAAGTAACTTCAGTAGATACTCAGATAAATCAGATCTCAACGGCTGTAGAGCAGCAAAATACCGCTACTTCTGAGATCTCTTCTAATATGCAGAACATTACTTCATCTGCAAAAGATCTTGCGTCAAAGGTTACCGAGGCCAAAACGCAGGTTGAAAGCGCTGAAGAGGTTATGCAGCGTCTTTTGGATCAGGTTGAACGCATCCAAGTAGAATAAAGTTTGGTAACTGATGAATTAAGCCCGAGACGTTTGTTTCGGTTTTTTTTTTGAAAATGTGAGATCTAATACAAAACGGAGAAGATGATAAAAATAACGATGTTACGGATAACATAATCGTTTTTATATATGATATGCTGTATACAAATATTAGAAAGTTTGTCTGATTTGGAGAAGACATGAGCATTATCAAGTGTGTGGTTATGGGAACTTGCGGTTCTGGAAAAACCACGGTTGGAAAAGCTTTGGCCAAGCACTTTAACGCTACTTTTATCGACGGTGACGATTTACATCCTAGGCACAATGTCGAAAAAATGCGTGCGGGGCATCCTTTGAACGATGAGGATCGCAAACCGTGGCTTGAACGCGTATCCGATGTATTTTTTTCGCTTGCCAACCGTTCCTGCTCTGGGGTGGTGGTTTGCTCTGCATTAAAAAAGAAATATCGCGACATCATAAGACAGGGTAATGAAGGACTGGTTTTTATCCATCTTTATGCCGATAAACAGGTAATACTTGATCGCATGAGCAAACGTCAGGGACATTATATGAAGACTGAGATGGTCGATTCCCAGTTTGATGCTTTGGAGTTTCCTGATCCTGCCGTGGAAAAGGATGTGTGCAATATCAATGTCGAACCTTCAATTGAAACCGTGATTGACGAGGCTATCAAAGCCTTGGAGGAGAAGATCCGTGAATAAGGTAGTAGCAGAAGTAACCGCTCGTATCGAGGCGCGTTCTCAAAAGACCCGTGAACAATATTTGCAGATGATTGCATCTCAGCGCGATGAAGGCCGTAACCGCGATAATCTGAATTGTTCCAACATAGCCCATGCCGCAGCCGCTATGGAAGGGGCCATCAAAGAGAATCTTATTACCGGCGAAGGTCCGAATATCGGCATAGTAACCGCCTATAACGATTTGGTTTCAGCGCATTGTCCCTACAAGGTTTATCCTGATGAAATAAAAGCAAGCGTCGAGATGTGCGGTGCCTCGGCTCAGGTTGCAGGCGGTGTTCCTGCCATGTGCGACGGGGTAACTCAGGGACATCCTGGAATGGATATGTCTTTGTTTTCACGTGATCTTATTGCTCAGGGAGTGGCAGTAGCCCTGTCCCACAACGTGTTTGACGGTGCGCTGTTACTTGGCATATGCGATAAGATTGCCCCGGGCATGCTTATGGGCGCAGCTTCTTTTGCCCATCTGCCTATCGCTTTTGTTCCGGCAGGGCCTATGGCTACCGGCATTTCCAATAAGGAAAAAACTGAAGTACGTCAGCAGTATGCAGCAGGTGAAATTGATCACGTGGCATTGCAACGCATGGAGTGCAAGGCATATCACAGCACCGGTACCTGCACTTTCTTCGGAACGGCCAATACCAATCAGCTGGTGATGGAAGCCATGGGCCTTATGCTCCCGGGATCTGCATTTGTCCCGCCTAATACAGCTTTGCGCCGTGCTTTGACCGACAGAATTTCTAAAGATATTGCCAACAGAACAGCTTTGGGCCCTAAAGTCCGTCCGCTTTGTGATGTGCTCACTGCAAAGAATATAGTAAACGGCGTGGTGGCTTTGTTGGCTTCAGGCGGTTCAACCAATCATACTCTGCATATGGTGGCCATAGCCCGCAGTGCAGGTTATATCCTGACTTGGCAGGATCTTTCTGATCTGTCTGAGGTTGTGCCTTTGTTGGTCAATATTTATCCTAATGCTCAGCCTGATATCAATGCATTGCAGGCAGCAGGCGGAGTACCGGTGTTAATAAAAGCTTTGTCAAAGCGTGGACTTTTGCATGAAGACGTGCATACGGTGGCAGGTGAGTTTGCCGATCAGATGACTACGCCGGTGCTTGAAAACGGCGAGCTGAAATTTGTCGAATGTGGTGAAACCAAAGATCCCAAAGTCTTGATCTCAGGTGAAGGTTGTTTCCGTGAACATGGCGGTCTGAAGGTCTTGAAAGGAAATCTCGGACAATGCGTCATCAAGATCTCGGCCGTAGCTCCCGAGCATCATCATGTAAAAGCTCCTGCACGCGTATTTAATTCGCAATATGACGTGCATAAGGCTTACCAAGCAGGAGAGCTTAATCAGGATTGCGTGATAGTGGTGCGTTATGCAGGTCCTGCCGCTGCAGGCATGCCTGAACTTCACAAACTCATGCCGGTATTGGGCAATCTGCAAAAAGCAGGTTACCATGTTGCACTTTTAACCGACGGTCGTCTCTCCGGAGCTTCAGGCGGTATTCCTTCTGCTTTGCATCTGTCTCCTGAGGCAGCTCACGGCGGAAAAGTCGCACTGTTGCGAGACGGAGATCTCATTGATTTTGATGCTGATGCAGGTCAGGTTAACTGCCTTACTTCACTTGAAGGTCGTGTCGCCGATGTTCCTGATCTTGAAAAAGATGAGCAAACTTTCGGCAGATGGTTGTTCAGATCTTGCCGTGCATCGGTAAGTCCTGCCGATCAGGGAGCAACATTCCTGTTTAAGCCTGTTTAAATGAATACGTAGGTAAAGTAGTTTCTTCATGAATTTTTGGCGGGACCTGGTTCCCGCTTTTTTTGCAGACAGGAGAGAAAATTTAAAAAGGTAGTTTGATTTGCGAAATAACAAGAAGATCTCATAAGAGAGCTTCTGACATTCCATTTTTCAGAAAAGGGCAGTCTGGGTTATGCGTGAGAAAAATGGGAGGAAAAACTCTATCAACTGATTTTATTTAGGCAATCTGCACATATTCCTTTAAAGGTTATTTCACACTCCTCAATTTTACCGTTGAAGGATTTTTCCTGCTCGTGTATCAAAGCATTCATTTGTTCGTTTGTGGAGAAGTCAGTAACTTTATGACAGCAATTGCAGAAAAAATGCGCGTGCGGCGCAGGATTTGGATCAAAATGCACTTTGCCGTCGCCAGCATTTATGATTTGCAATTCTTTGTTATCGGCAAGCAACATAAGGTTGCGATATACGGTACCTAAACTTATCGAGGGATAAATTTCGCGTATTTCTTTGTAAATGGTTTGTGCGTCGGGATGATCAGTACGATCCCCGAGAATTTCGCGTAATTTTACGCGTTGTCTGCTGTTACGTCTTGCCTTTTCCATATAAATCTTAATGATAATAATAACTGTTAATTGATTTTAAAAAAAAAAGAGATTAATTAAAACATTCACCTATGTTGGTACTAATGTAGCTCCGTAGGTAACTGCTTGATTTACATAAGCTCATCATATTTGATGGGCTTTTTTATGTCCATAAATTGGCATGAATCCATCTGCTTTCGGCATTCTACGGTTTATTTATCTCTGTTATTTCCTGTTTTAGCTCGCAGTTGCGTG
>JALEXT010000087.1 GCA_022779845.1 Succinatimonas sp. | reverse complement strand
CGGTACCACCTGTTCCCTTTCCGAACACAGAAGTGAAACACAGCCGCGTCCATGGTAGTGCAACGTACGTTTGCGCGAGAGTAGATCACTGCCAGGCTTCCCTTTCTATTAACCGTGTCTCCTTCCGAGCCACGGTTTTTTTATTTCTGCTTTATGGACAAACACGACAGAGCGCCTTTATACAGGCTTAATCTCAAAGATCCTTGGCAACTTTTGGCAGTAGGTTTCGGCTCGGGGCTTGTCCCCAAGGCTCCCGGTACTTTCGGCTCGCTTGCCGCTTTGCCTATTTGTGCCGTATTGATTTATCTGCCTTGGTACGTCAGCGTTATTTTTATACTCTGTTTTTGTGTGCTTGCTACCTTTGCCTGTGCCAAAGCCGAAAAATCCTTGGGTATGCATGACAACAGCTGCATCGTCGCCGATGAATTTGCCGGGATGTTTATCTCCGTGCTCTTTTACCCTCAGGACTTTCGTTGGTGTATTCTCGCCTTCGTCCTCTTTAGGTTTTTTGATATCCTCAAGCCTTTCCCAGTATCCTGGGCCGATAAAAAGGTTAATGGTGCCTTCGGCGTCATGCTCGATGACATCATCGCCGCTTTCTTTGCGCTTTTTGCTTCTCAGATCGTGTTTTCTCTGATCCGTATGCTATAAGATATCTGAAATTTCAGTTAACGCTTTCTTTGCTTCGTTCTGAATGCAAACGTTTTCTGAGCAGATCAGAGGTGCATATGATCATAAAAAAGAACTCAATTAGCGACGGGATCACTGCATATCTGACCTCACAGATAGAAAACGAAGTTTGGAAAATAGGGCAACTTATCCCCTCAGAGGCTAAACTTTGCGAGACTTTATCCGTAAGCAGATCTTCTTTACGATCGGTGCTTAGCAAGTTCGCCGCTTTGGGGATATTGCATACCGAGCAGGGCAGAGGCTCGGTTTTGCAGAGTAATGACGTATCCAATCGTTTTTCCAAGATAGATTCGCTACAATACCGTGATTATGTAGATATTGCCAAGGTTTTGCGCTTTCGTCTGCTGATCGAGCCGTATGCCGCCGAATGTTGCGCGATGCTTGAAAACGGGCAGTTGTCTTTGCTGGTTGAAGAATTGGCTCATCTTTATCTGAAGATGCAACAAAGTATTAATGACAGGGAGACTTTCGTCAATACGGATCTGCTTTTTCACAGTCGTATAGCTTCAGCGTGCGGAAACGAGCTTTTGGCTTTTGCCTTTGATGAAGTGATCAGCGTTTCAAAACGTACCAATGAACAGATGAACGTCGCATTCGGGTTTGATACCGGCATCTATCATCACGGCAGAATTTTGGAGGCATTGCGCAATGCCGATCCTCAAAACGCCAAACGTTATATGCAAGAGCATTTAAGCAGTGCGCTTGAATCTATAGAGCCTGCCTGAAAGACTAACGTTATCGGAACTGACAAGTCTTAAGAAATGCGATAAAATACGGCGTTTTTGAAAGGGCAATAAATAGCCCTGCTTATACGCCGGAGAAAAATAATGTCTGCTAATACTCAGGAGCGCACAGGTAAGATAAGCCTGTTAAACCGCTTCTTGGATGTGATCGAGCGGCTCGGTAACCGTCTGCCTCACATTACCATGCTTTTTATTTATGCCCTGATCATTGCGCTCGGGTTGTCTTTCGTACTGTCTTTCTTTGATTTTGATTATGTAAATCCCAATACCAAAGAGCAGATCAAGATCATCAATATGCTTTCTGCCGACAATCTGCTGTTGCTGGTGGTAAGTTCGGTGAAGAACTTTATGGGATTCCCTCCTTTGGGGATCACCATCGTGGCAACTTTGGGCATAGGTATTGCCGAAGGTTCCGGTTTTGTTAACGTGGTCATTCGCAAATTTTTGGCAGTGACTCCGCGCCGTTTCTTAACTCCGACCGTGATCTTCGTGTCAATTGTCTGCCATTTGGCCTCAGACAGTGCTTATACCATATTAATGCCGGTTTCGGCTCTCATTTTCTACGTCTGCGGCCGCCACCCCATGGCCGGAGTTGCCTGCTCTTTTGCAGGTCTTGCCGGTGGTTTCACGGCTTCGTTCACTCCGTCGATCATCGATCCGGTGATGCAGTCTTTTACCGAAAGCGCTTCTCATCTTATCGATCCTGATTACAGCGTTAACGTGCTGTGCAATTATTTCTATGCCTTGGGTGGAACCTTATTCGTGATCGCTTCGGTATGGTATGTGACCGATAAAATCATCGAACCAAGACTCTGGGCCACCATGCCTATTGATCAGAAGATCGATCCTCATGACAGCGAGTTTGATTTAAGCAAGACTACCCCCAAGCAAAGCCGTTCTTTCCGCATTGCCGTCTTGGTACTGGCTTTGATGCTGGTTATTTTGGGAGTACTTTGCTACCCTGAAAACTCCATGCTGCGCGCACCCGACGGTTCTTTGACTTCGCCCAAAGCTCCGGTGATGCAGGCCATCGTTCCCTTGATCTTTATCTATTTCTCAGTTCCAGGATTGGTCTACGGTTTCCTTTCAGGAAGCTTTAAGAATTCCCGCGATGTGATCGCCTCCATGGAAGGGATCATGAAGATGCTGATCTCGTTCGTGGTATTCTGCTTCTTTGCAGGGCAGTTCCTTTTCGTGTTTGGACATTCAGGAGTAGGCACTTTGCTGGCAATTTCAGGTGCCGAGTTCTTAAAAGGTTTGGGCATGCCTTCAGGCGTTACGCTCTTTGGCATCATCATGCTTACTGCCTGCCTGAATCTGCTCATCACTTCGGCTACTTCAAAATGGGCCATACTTTCTACCGTATTCGTGCCCATGCTCATGATGCTCGGGATCTCTCCTGAACTTACTCAGGCAGCATTCCGCGTCTCGGATTCAGCCGTGAACGTATGTACTCCGCTGTTCCCTTTCTATCCTTTGCTTATATCTTATTGCCAGCGTTATTGCAGCAAAGCAGGCATTGGAACTCTCTCCTCGATGATGCTGCCTTATACTTTTGCCTTGCTCATCGTACTTACCGTAGTGCTTTACGTATACTGGTTCGTAGGTATTCCTTTGGGATTCCACTCAGGGTTTGATTATCCGTCAACCATGTTCCCGCAGTGATGTTAAGGCCGGTTATCCGGCCTTTTTAATGATTAGTAACTAAAACGATCCCGGAGGAAATCCGGGTACGGAGAAATGAATGAACAAACGTGATGAATTGGTAAAACGTTTTTTACGTTATGTGAGTATTCCCTCGCAATCTGATGCATCTGTAGATGAGGTTCCGTCAACCAAAGGACAGCGTCGTTACGCAGAGCTTTTGGCTTCTGAATTAAAAGATCTGGGCCTTTGCGAGATCAGCATCGACGAGCATGCGGCGGTATACGCAACTTTAAAGGGTAATATCGAAAACGCCCCTTGCGTAGGTTTCGTCTCGCACCTCGATACCGTGGACGTATCCTTGTCACCTGAGGTTCATCCTCAAATCATCAGGTATGAAGGCGGTGACGTAACGCTTAATAAAGAGCGCAATATAGTTCTGAAGTTATCAGAACATCCTGAACTTAACGCTTATGTAGGCGATGACATCATTTTTACCGACGGAACTTCGGTTTTAGGTGCTGACAATAAGGCAGCAGGTGCCAATATCATGACCATGCTGGCAGTTTTAAAGGATGATCCTTCCATAAAGCACGGTGATCTTAAG
>JALEXT010000070.1 GCA_022779845.1 Succinatimonas sp. | reverse complement strand
TGAATATAGCTTCCCCGATTGCAGCAAAGCAATTTTTAAAAATCTTCTCCCGGTTCGGCGCGGTAGGTTGTCGAGAGAAAATATGTTGCCCAGTCGCGTCCCAGGGCATTTATGAGATCTTTTAACTCACGCGTCAATCCGACTATTTTGAATTGATCCAATTGTCTGATGATCGTCAGATGGATTGATGCGTTTGCTATGTATTGGAACAAACGTTGTAAAGTCGGACGAGAGGTCGTCTTATGATGGTCCGGTGTCGGAATGGTGAGATTGTTTTCTTCCATGGCCTTACGGATCTTGTATTCGGTGGCAGAATAAACCAGCAATGCCAAAGTCATGAGCCACATCAAAGCAGTAATGCGGGACGGCTTTTGTAAGAACAAGGCGTCTACCATGAGCTTTTTACATTTCATGAAACGCCAACTGCGTTCGATTACGGATTGTTTCTTGTACACGCTGATGAGTTCTGCTGCAGTCCAATTTCGTTTCAAATCGGTAGTGGCAATTACGTAACGAAGCTCGTTTTCCACTTTTTGACTGAGGATCTCTTCGTTTATGGTAACAGTAGCTGAGGCCTTAACTGCTGCCACTACTTTGGAGTCATTTTTGCTTGGTCTTCCGCGACTAGAGTGTTTCAGTACTTCTTCATAGCTGATGTCGCTAAGGCGGCAGAATTTCAATTTCTTTTGCAGTTCCTGAATGCATTTCTCGGCATCGGCTTGGCATTTACAAGGATTGGTAGCCAGTTTCTTGAGTTTGCTCTCTAATTCCTCTTTCTCCTTGTCAGCGTGTTTTCTGACGGTGACTTCTTTTTTAGAGCGCATGGCTTCGTTGTTTACCAATAAGAGTTTTACCTTCACTCCGTCAATCTCTGCATCACCGCACCATTTCGCTTTAGTCAGGCAGGTCGGATCTTCAGGATCGATGCTCTTGAGTTCGGAATACTCCGTTTCATTGATACATCTCTTGGCAATCGTGCACTTATCAGGAACACGAGTAACCACTTCCAGACCTTTGGCTACGGCTTCTTTTAAAATCTTGCCCGTACACAGCGCACTGTCTCCGGTAAGGTAATGCAACTGGCGGAACTGTTCTTTGAGCAAGGGCAAGTCGTCTCTTACCATCTCAAAGAATGATTTATTGTCATTGACGTTCCCGCTGACCGTCTTCTGAAAGATTGGTATGCGGCTCAGTTCGTCACACAAAATTACTGAGATCACTTGGTTAAGCTCAGGATGATGGTCTCGACTGTATCCCAAGTTCAAAACTACGTTGCACAATTCTTCCAAGCGACTTTGTCCGTCGTAATGAAAACTGGTGGAGTCAATGTGCACGGAAGTTACCTTAAGGCCTAATTTTTTTGAAATTTTCAGTGAGCACAGCACGAAAAGTTTTTCACAACCGCACTCGAAAATATCATCCAGTGTTCTGGCCAGTACCGCACGATTCAGTGCTCCGGCAGTAAGCTCGGGATCTCTTAATAAGGTGCTGACGGGACGCCGTTTAAAATATTCAGAGGTACCGTTAAGAGACTGGTAGGGAGCATTGAGTAGCTGACATACCATAGCCTTAACTATGGCGCCGGCGTTCACCTGTACGTGAGATCCTTTCTTTCCAATATGTGAATCGATTACGGATTGCAAGCCGAAATGGTCGAAGGCTCCGGCAATCAGAGCTAAGTTTCCGACGTCCTTAACTTCGATTTTGTATTCAGGCTCATCAGTTTCAGGAAAAAAGTTCTCGTACATAGGCTCCTCCGTACCACGTCAGTAAGACTTATGGTAAGGAGGAATACAGTACATTCATAGAACCAAGATGACGGCAAGATCGCCGGATCACATTTTTGAATAAAAAAGCTGAAACGGTGATCGGTAGATCACAAAGTTGTTACTAACTGTTTGATTTTATGCAGTAAAAGTGCTTAAATCCATTTTTAGAAAAACTGATCGTATATCAAAGACTTAGTTTATTCGTAAAAAATACTGATCACTGTCCGTCATTGGGACTTAGCGGTTCGGCACTTATGATCCACCGGACGGCAACAACAGGATCCTTTGAGACTCGTACAGATCCAAACCAGATTTAGAATGAAAACTCTTTAATTTATCCTCTTATATACCAGTCAGACTTGACAGTTTTTTAAGTTAAAAACCGCCCAAACTTAAATTCAACTTAAAAGCACTTTTACAGATTGTAATGAGACCCCGGCAAAAATGTTAAGATGCGGAAATTGCATCACTATCAAGAAGCAATCATAGAAAAGCATCTTCGGTCATCATCCTGCTTTTATTTGTTTTTGCAATGGTGTTCTGAACTGCCTGATCTGACAAAATATGTATCTGACAGGATTTCCTCCTTTTAATACAATTTCAAATAACAAAGCTTACAGATGAAACCGCATATCATATGTCACATGATGTCATCAATAGACGGCCGCATAGACTGTGCGATGACTTCCGCAATTGAAAAATCCGATGTTTATTATCAGGCACTGGCCAAGCTGCACCTTGATGCGGTTCTTGAAGGACGCGTAAGCAGGCAGATGCATTATGCTTTGCCTGAACCTTTCAAAACTCAATACACTTCTCCCATCGGACATGAAAGCTTTTTTACGGATCATCCGGCAGATTTTTTTGAAATTGCCGTAGATACTCACGGCGGCTTAAGATGGCCTGAGGACGCATCTGAGAGCAACTTACTGGTGATCACGGATGAGCTCTGTCCTAAAAAATATCACGACTATCTTTCTGCAAACGGCATTTCATGGATTGCATGCGGTAAGAACGGTATAAACTTGAAACGCTCGGTTGAGATCCTTGCCGAAAATTTCGGGATCAAACGCTTGGGCATAGTGGGCGGCGGACACATTAACGGAGCATTTTTACAAGCAGGACTTATCGACGAAGTCAGCATCATGATAGCCGGCGGTATTGACGGTCGCGCGGGAATGACTGCCGTGTTCGACGGCATAAATTCTGCAGACTATCCGCCTACGAAGCTTGAACTTAACGAAGTTGAGCGCATGGGAAACACCGTATGGCTAAAATACAGCGTTGATAAATAAAGTAACGATACCGCTTTTTCCCGGGAAAACATGATGACATTCGGGAACATCGAGAATTTAACCTACCACAACAGGAGGCGGTGACATTCTTGAGGATCCAAAACCTCAAAACACCGATTTTTAATGGGCACTTTGAACTTTTCCAAGCTCTTTAGTTACCGTGAACAGGTAGCACGCAGCAGTGCTTGGGGACATCATTTTCTGTTCTTGAACCTTTTGCTGTCATGTTTCATAGGTTTTGTCTATTTCTATGCAGCTCCGGACTATTCATCTTTTTTAAGCTTTACCTATCTTTTATGCTCGTGGATAGGGCAGATGAGTTTCCTCTCCTGCGTTGTCTATCTGCTTTTGCTTTTCCCGCTTACTTTCATAGGTTCTTTCAGACTTTACCGGATCCTGAGCATAATTATTGCAAGCTTATGCGATTTGCTTTTACTGTTTGACGTCAAACTCTATCTTGCGGCAAAAGTTCATCTAAGCATGCCGGTATTGCATCTTATGGTAGAGGATTTGGATTTCACTACCGGACTTAACTATAACTTCATGTACATTGCGATCCCTGCGGTGA
Organism: Succinatimonas sp.; assembly: GCA_022779845.1. Lineage (GTDB taxonomy): Bacteria > Pseudomonadota > Gammaproteobacteria > Enterobacterales > Succinivibrionaceae > Succinivibrio. Next base: position 14,220 of record JALEXT010000070.1, on the reverse strand, counting down.
TTGCACTGCAGTGTCTGGCTTTTAAACTTTCAAATCGCGAACTTTACAAGACAAGGCACAATTATTTCCCCTTGATCTTCTGTACCGTAGCCATGGTGTCATTTGTGTCAAGTCACGGTTTGAGTGCCTGGGCCGATGCCAGCGGATACCGCGGGATCACCGCCATGCGCAATGTCTACCCTGCACACTATCCGCTCACGGCCAGATCGTTTCTTTCAAATCACGGATTCAATGCCGTCAACGATGAAAAACGCAACAGCGATACCCGTTTCGTTTATCCTCTCGAACCTCTGCAAATAGACGAAAGCAGCGCCTCGCACGCATCACTCATCACCATTTTTATAAACGGGCTGTCCTACAGCGATTTGAATGCAGAAGACACCCCCGAACTGCTGTCCTTGAAAAAAAGTTACCACAGCTTTGAAGAGCACTATCTGCCGTACCAAGATCGTGAATCAAATTTCTTTGCCTCAAGTTACGGTATTCCAGTGCAATACGCTCCGGCCTTCAAAAGTCGCAACGTTTACCCAGTAGTACGCGAGGAAATGTTCCGCAACGAATACAGCATACGACTCATAGAATCAAAAGAAGGTAATACAAAAGAACTTACCATTCCTCAGGGAATGCGTGCATTGAATTTCACCGAAGTTCCAAAAGACGATGAAGTATTTGTCAAAGCCTTGGAAAATACCCAGAACAATGAAAGGCGCACTGCTTTAACCCTTAATCTTAACGCCCTTACCCAAACTGCGCTATCCGTTCAAAAACGTCGCAACATCTTAAGGACGCTGGATCAAAAATTAAGCCTTTACCTTAAAACTCTTGAAGAAAAAGGGCTGCTTCAGCACTCCATGGTGGTGATCACTTCCGCCTGCGGAAACCCTCAATTGGGTAACAACTCTCAACTGTACCCGAGACAGCGTCAGCACGTTCCTTTTATCGTGATCTGGCCTGACGGTTTAAAACGCGGAGTCAGCTGTCAGGATCTCACCTCGCATTTTGACTTTGCTCCTACCGTAGGCCGCGAACTTTTGGGCATAGTATCTGATCCTGCTTCATATTCTCTGGGCAGAGATCTTTTAAATCCGGGATCGCGCAGTTATCTCACCACGCAGGATGGAAATTCCCTCATCTTGATAAGTCCGAGATCCGTCTCCATATATAAGAGCAACGGCGAAGCGTATACCGAAAGCGGCGGTGAATACAAAGCCATCACCCCGGATCTCGAGCACCTTATAGGAGCAACGCGCGAGCTCAACAGATTCATTCATTGACGCCGTTTTCGGCTAAATGCGGCTTTCCCGTCCTGAAGATGATCTTTCGACGGGAAAATTACTTAACGGCAATGCTGTGAACTTCAGGGAAAAATCTCCAGAAGTCTTCACCGGTTCGCTTCCGGTTAAATTCCGCACGGCATTCGCTTGAAAAAATTTGCGGCTTCCATTGCGGGGAAAATTCCTGAGGAGTGCCGCCTTGTTAAGAAGGAAGTGTGCCATGCTGCTCACCGAACAAAACGTACAAGAGCTGATCCTCAAAGGATCACAGAATAAAGCTGTCTTCGTTTATTTTTTTGCAGACGCGCCTGAATGCCAGCAGGCAACCGCCGCAGTTAAAGCCGCGGTCACAGAAAACAATCCCTATGTTTCTCTGGCAGAAGCGGACGTAACCTCTGCAGTCGGACAGGCCGTAGCCATGCAACTTGGGTTACGCTCGGTACCTGCTCTGATAGTTTTCTCAAAAGGACAGCCTGTCGACGCGCTTGAAGGTGATGCCGTTACCAACGGCGTTGCAGATCTGGTTAAAAAATACCAGCCTTCCGAAGCCGAGCTTTTGGTGCGTGCCGCTCTGGAGGCAGAAGCATCAGGAGATTTGCAGACAGCTCTTACCAAAGCTGCCGCAGCCTATCAGGCAGAACCTAAGAAACTTGAAGTAAAACTTATTTACGCAAGACTGTGCATCAAGGCAAAACACTGCCAAAAAGCCCACGAACTGCTGGATAACCCGGGACGTGAAGAACAAAATTCACAGGAGTATAAAGACTTGATCTCGGCTCTTACTCTTGCAGAGCAGGCAGCCGACAGTCCAGAATTACGCAAGCTAAAAGAAGATCATGAGGCTAATCCGCAGGATGATGAGCTGACCTGCCGTTACGCGGCGGCCTTGTCAGAGGCGGGCAAACACAAAGAAGCCTTGGAAATGTTGTATGAGATCCTAAAGCAGGATTTGAACAAAGCTGAGATCAAAAAAACCTTTATTGATATTCTGAGCACGCTTTCAGGAGATCCTTTGCAAAAACTCTACCGCGGCAAGCTCTATGCCTTGATGTACTGACGCAAAGATTTACCTTAACGAACTCACAAACCTCGGGAACCCGAGGTTTTTTTTAAGTTTTCGGCAATTGTGCGACCACTTTTTGTTTTTCATCGTCGTTTACTCTCGGCCATTGTGAGATCACGGTATCGATAAAGCGTGCCAGAGGGATGGAAAACACCACTCCCCAAAATCCCCACAGCGTTCCGAATACCAAAATGGCGCAGAGTATGGAAAATGCATCAAGATTCATAGTCTTTGAAAACAGCATGGGCGTTAAGACATAACTGTCAAGCAACTGCAGAATAAGCCACGCCGTCAGAAACCATACAAATACCGAGGTAAAGCCGTACTGCATGACGCCGAACAGCAATACCGGCACTCCTACCAATACCGCACCTACATAGGGGATCACCACCGAAAAGCCCATCGCTACGCCCAAAAGTACCGTATATTGCAACCCGAAAGCCCAGAAAAGCAGACAATTGGCAACGCCTGAGATCACGATATGCATCAGCGAGCCGTTAACATATGAGTGCAACTGTGCATTAAGTTTCGGCCAAAAACGGTGAATAAGAGCACTGTCAGCAGGCAGTACATAGGTCACCATACGCTTTTGCAGAGTTTCTTTATTGGCCAGCATCAGCAGCATAAATATAGGTACTATCACGAGATTTACCGCAAACGACAATACGTTTACCACCGACGGCATCAGCTGATCTTTTAAGATCTGAGCGGTACTGGTCATAAGTGAGGTTCTGAGCGTGCGCGAGCAATCTTCTATGCGCTGCTGATTAAGCATGGACGGCAGAGGATCGGGCATGGTTTCGACAAAAGAATACAGCTTGCGCGCCACGGCGGCATCCAAGGCCCCGCCGCTTAAAGCCTCGCCGGCAGAGCCTTCAACATCCGAAGGTTCGCTCTGCTGTTGCATGGTATCCTGGCTGTAGAGCACCAAAGCGTCATAAAAATCGGTGCCCTGCTTTACAACCCGCGGCGCGATGAACACCATCACTCCCACGCAGACGCTGATGAAACATGCCATCACCGCAGTTGCGGCAATTTTTCTGCCGAAATGAAAGCGTTTTTGCACCCACACTACTCCCCAATCGAGCATGTAAGCTAAGCACAAAGCCACAATCAGAGGACCGAACAGCCACATGAAGTAATAGATCACGATAAAAACTGCAACCAGCACCGCTGCAAATTCAACGGTTCCCGGTGCTGAAAAATTTCTGCGATACCATCTTTTCAAAAGATTAATCATCTTACCGTGTCCTTACTCTTCATGTTTCACATGTCCGTCGGTACATTATAGAATGGACACAGCCTTACAAAGGAGAAAGTCATGCGCAAAAAAATCCTCATGCTGTTTGGAATTGCACTCATAAGCGCTTTTGCTTTAAACGTCCGCGCCGACGAGTATTCATTACCTGAGATCGGTACTGCCGGCATGGGAGGATTAACCGTACAAAGGGAAAAGCAGCTGGGAGAATTTTACCTGCGTCAGGCTCGTGCGTCATTACCCATAATCGAAGATCCGGTAATGAACGAATACCTAAACAGCATAGGCGGAAAACTGTTGATGTCGGCATCGGGGGTACGCTTTCCTTTTACTTTTTTAACCGTTAAAAATCCCTCCCTCAATGCCTCAGCGTTTTTAGGCGGAGTAGTACAAGTCAACACCGGTCTTTACCATTATGCCGATACCGAAGACGAATTTGCGTCGGTACTTGCCCATGAAATCTCGCACGTAACTCAAAGGCACATTGCCCGCTTTATTGAAGATCAGATAAACGTTACCAATTTGTCGGCAGCCGGGATCATAGGTTCCATAGTGATGAGCATCATCAATCCTGCAATAGGCATGGCAGCCTTAAGTACTACCATGGGAGCAACTTCGCAAAACCGCATCAATTTCACCCGAGACAATGAGTACGAAGCCGACCGCATAGGCATAAATCTTTTATACCGTTCCGGCTTTAATCCCTACGGCATGGCCGATATGTTCCGTCTTTTGCTGTCACGTCAGGGTAATATCAATCCTGCTTTTGCCATGCTCATCGATCACCCGCTTTCGCAAAACCGCGTCTCTGAAGCCCAAAGCCGGGCCGATCAATTGGGACGTCGTAAAAATTCAAACAACGTAAATTACGAATTTGCCCGCGCCAGAGCCGACGTACGTTACATGGGAGTCGACGATTTCAATTCACTAAAACAAAGTCTTATGACAAATCCTTTCAAAAGATCTCAGGCATACGTCAATTATGCTCTGGCACTGTGCTGTTACGAACTCAAACAATATCAGGAAGCCTACGCCTATTTAGATGCGCTGAAAGGTCTTCAAAACAACATCTTCGTGCTTGATTTGAGGACCGATATAGATCTTAAGAACGGGAGAGAACAAAACGCCGTAGCAAGACTAGAGCCTTTTTATCGTAAAAGTCCTGATAACGAAGCCTTGGCGCTTAACCTTGCAAATGCTTTGAAAAGTGCGGGAAAACCTGAACAGGCGGTAAAAATCTTAAACAATTTTCTGCGCCGGCACCCGCAGGATCCTTCGGCTCTGTCCTTATTGTCTCAAAGTGCCCTTGACGCCAAAGATCGTTGTCAGGCGCTGCAGGCCCGCGGTCGCTATCAGGCTCTTTTAGCTGCCTACCCTCAGGCTTTAAACTCTTTTGCACAGGCCATGAATTACTGCACAAATTCTTATGATCGCGACATAGTAAGAGCACTTACCACGCAGGTGTCGGAGCAGCGTGCTTTTGACGATTCCATCAACAAGGACATGCGTTAAATCAAAAGCTGATTTCAAGTGATCGCAATTTAGTACCGTAAAACACTGCGAAAGGCTTATCTAAGCGCTTTAATACAGATTTACAAATTTATCTTATAGGGGATGCAAAGGCATAATAAACTTTGACGGCAACCGTCTAAAGCGTCTTCATTCCCCATAAGATAAAATAAAAAATGCACGACAAACCGCTCTGATAAGCCATTTTCAAGTTTTTGCGATCCTAAACTTAAAAGAAGCCTAAATATAAAAATATCCTACCCGGAACAAAAATCTTACAGCGTGACTACCAAAGTAAATCGAAGCAAACCTTTCCTAAGCCCTCTTTGTAAATATCCAGTATTTGCAATTTGCACATACTTCGTCAAATATTCAGAACTTTTTTTACAAAAGGGACGGTGATCCCGCGCATTTCCTGAAGCTGAGCATTATCGATGCGATCAAGCAGCGCAATGAGATCGGACATGTTGCCGCGGCAATGTTTGACCATAAATGCAGCTGCGCTCTCAGGGAGTGTAAAACCGCGGCTTTTGGCTCTTAACATCAAAGCTTTGACGCAATCTTCCCCTTCAAGAGGATTTAATCTTACCGAAATTCCCGAGCCCAGACGGGTATTGAGATCCGCTCTTAAAAAAGGAATGTTATCAAAGGTGTTTGCAGATGCAATCACCAGCATTCCCCTTTGAGAATCATACCAACGGTTGAAAAGTGCAAACAATGCCAGTTCCCACTGTTCATCGCCTGCGATGGCTTCGACATTGTCTATAAGAGTCAGAGCGGGCAAACGTACGTCGATAAATTCTGGGGAAAACTGACCTGCAAGGCACATATCAACACAAAAAGCTCCTGAGACCATGCGCGACAGAGCTGATAAAAGGTGACTCTTGCCGCAACCTTTGGGACCTGATACGAAATAAAATTCATATTCGCCGCTTGATGCGGAGCTTTTCAACTGATCTATCAAGGCCGATTTACCGACAACAAAAGTGTCAAATCCGCCGCGATCCTGAATTTTTAGCGGCAAAGCTTCCTGATGAGGAATTTTTTCGCCAGAAGGATCACTCATGATTCAATCCTCGACCAACTCTCCGTCAGCAGGCAATGCTTTTGCCTGCTCCACTGTAACCGAAGTTTCAGATCTCACCGATCCTGAAGTTTTGTACTTCGGGTTCAGATCGGATTTTACCGCACTTTTATAACTTGATATTCCGACTTTGCCGTCACGACCTGCAGCAGCCGTTCCCAGCGATGACGAATAACTGTAGATCCAGTCTCCGGTCTTGGCAAATCCCGGGGCATGTGCCAGCGTTCCGTCCAAAATTGCAGGAGACGCACTGCTGGGCACTTCGAAGATAACTCCCTGAGGCTGCCAGGCCACGGCTGAACTTGAGGCCTCATAACCGAAAGTGATCAAGGAACGGCGGATATTTTCAAGATCAGCTATATTGCTGATCCCTGTCAGCATGACTCTGACAAAACCGTTACCAGGACCCAAGGCCAGAGGCTCTGCTACCGAAGCCTGATCTTTTCCAGACGCTGCAGCTTCGTTGCTGTCTGCACTGACATTTTCCATAAGCGTACGAGCCATGGCATTTGCAGCCTGTACGGTTACCGAAGCAACGTCCCCGCTTTGTTCGCCGTTGCCAAGACTTCTGCCGCCGTCATCGTATACGTTCCACTTAAAGGTCACGAGATCCCCGTTTTGCTGCAGTGCTCCTGCAACCAAAAATTTCGGGGCATAACGTTTTGAAGCGTTGATCACCGCTTCGTCGTTATGAGAAAGAACAGCATTCGGACTTACGGCCTGAACATCATCAAGATCCATCAAAGGGAACATCAGATCAAAATGATCAGCTCGTGAAGCGGCTGTCAAAGCCTGAGCAAACTCATGATCCGATCCTCCGCCTACGATATGATCAGAATTTACATCCGCAAGCCATACCAATACGGGATCTTTCAATCCGGCCCAAGACGCATGTCCGCTGCCGGTAAGCTCAGAACGTAATTTGTCAGCATCAAAGCGCAGGATCAAACGGTTACCGTCAAAGGATGCTGCCGCCAAAGCCTGCCCTGCAACTGCCGGAGTGACGCTTTGCAATGAATCTATGGTAAGCGACGACGCTGCCTGCAACCATCCTTTCGTAATTACCGCATCCACTCCCTGCAAAAGATCACCTTCGTAAGTCAAAGGATCATCGGCAGCCTGTACAAGTGAGGCACAAGACAACGCGGCAAACAACATGGCAGAGCGCAACATAAGTCAACCTCCCAACATTCTCACAACAACCTGAAATACTCTAGGATAACTGTTATTTTCTCAGGATCTTAATATCCGGTATTAAAACACGAATATAAAAACTGCCGACAATTTTAACAAAAGCTAATGCAGTCTTACTTAACCGCAGCGCTTAAATCCCCCCAAAAAATGCCGGCTGTAAAAAAATTCCTTCCTTTTTTGCTTCGACTTGAGAAATCAAATGCATGCAAATTCTGCTTTTATTCCCAAATTAAGCGATTTAAATAGCCTTGATCTTAAGGATAGGCTAAAATCAGCACCAGTGTTTTCAACCCTATTTTTGGAGCAGTCATGGCCAATTTAACCTATAAGGAAGCCGGTGTTGATATCGATGCCGGCGAAGAACTCGTCGAACGCATCAAAGCCCCAGTCAAACGTACCAATCGTCCCGAGGTCATCGGCGGTCTCGGTGGTTTCGGTGCTTTGACCCGTATTCCTCAGGGTTACAAGAAACCGGTTTTGGTTACGGGCACTGACGGCGTCGGTACCAAGCTACGTCTTGCCATCGATTACAACCGTCATTCCACCGTAGGTCAGGATCTCGTTGCCATGTGTGTAAACGATCTGATTGTACAGGGTGCCGAGCCTCTGCTTTTCCTCGACTATTACGGAACCGGCAAACTTTCAGTCGATACCGCCGCCACCGTGGTATCAGGCATAGCCTACGGTTGTGAATTGGCAGGTTGTGCTTTGGTAGGCGGTGAAACTGCCGAAATGCCGGGCATGTACGAAGAAGGTGACTACGATCTGGCAGGCTTTGCCGTAGGTGTGGTTGATGAAGACAAGATCATCGACGGCTCTGCAGTCAAAGAGGGCGACACCTTGATAGGAATTGCCTCATCAGGTCCCCACTCAAACGGATTCTCTTTAATCCGTGCCGTGCTCAAAGCTTCAGGTACCGATCCTGAAACTGTAAAACTGCCTTCAGGCAAAGTTTTGCTCGATGCTTTGATTGAACCTACCCGCATTTACGTCAAGAGCGTGCTCAAACTTATCAAAGATGCCGAAGTTCACGCCTTGGCTCACATCACCGGCGGCGGTTTTTGGGACAATATCCCGCGCGTATTGCCGGAAGGCACCTGTGCAGCCATAGACGGAAAGTCATGGAAACGTCCTGAGGTTTTCGACTGGATTGAACAAGCCGGCGGAATTTCCCGTCACGAAATGTTCCGTACCTTCAACTGTGGCGTGGGCATGATCGCCGCCGTTCCTGCAAAAGAAGCGGAAAAAGCGCTCAAATCCTTGAAAGAAAGCGGTGAAAATGCTTGGATTTTGGGTGAAATCAAGAAAGTGGGAGCCGACGGGGCTCAGGTTACCATAGACTGAGTAACAGCTTGATACCGAACAGGGGGAGCATTAAAAATGTTCCCCCTGTTTTTAATTTAACAACAAAGCTCTTCAATGCCTCTGATCATGATATGGATCACCATGGTATGCACTTCCTGAATGCGATCTGCAAAACCGTCATGCGCAACGATGATGGGCAGATCACACAAATCCTTCAAATTGCCGCCGTCTTTTCCCAGAAGACAAACTGATTTCATCCCTTTTTTACGTGCAGCCTTGCATGCCTCAATGATGTTTTTTGAATTTCCCGACGTGGAGATCCCCAAAAACACATCGCCTTTCATACCCATACCTTCAATAAAACGCGAGAACACGTAGTCAAAGCCGTAATCATTCCCGACACAGGTAAGATGACTGGGATCGCACACGGCCACAGCCGCAAGAGATGGTCTGTCTGCGCGATAACGTCCCGTAAGCTCTTCTGCAAAATGCTGAGCATCGCACATAGAGCCGCCGTTTCCTGCCGAGATAACTTTTCCTCCGTTTTTAATGCTGTCTGCACAGATCTCTATGGCTCTGTCTATCAAAGACACCGTATCCTCTTTACGGATAAATGCATCCAAAACGGCAAGCGATTGCTTCAAATCATCGGCGGCACAAAAAGAAAGCTTCACTGTTTTCTCCTAAAATACGAAGGTTAGTCTTTAATTTTACCGAGTACTCTGTCTTCCCAATGCTTCTGAGCCGCATCATCCTTTTGCATGTACTCGCTGAGGATCTTCCTCTCTTCATCGTTGAAAAGACGTTGCATCAGTTCTTCACGTTGCTGCGCAACGCGTTTTTTAAAAGCTTTTTTTTCCTCTTCCTCGCCTTTTATAAGCAAAGGTACTTCAAATCCCGGGCCCCAGTCAGAACCTGCCTGAGGCGTTTTACCGTCAGGACCGTCTGAGATCTTATGCACCTGAGCCAAAGAAATCAGACTGGCTCTGTGTACCAGTGCACGATCGCGCTCAACCTGAACCGACGGCAATTTTGCTCCGGCAGGACGTTTCCATCTTTGAGCCGCACTTTCGTTCTCGCTGAAAGAAAGGGAAATCTGTCCTCCGGTCATAGCCAGATAAACTTCGGCCAGAAGTTGGGAATCTAGCAATGCTCCGTGCAGACTGCGCATCGAAGCATCGATGTCAAAGAGTGAACAGAGGTTATCCAAATTTACCTGATGCCCTGGAACCAATTTGCGGGCAAGCAAAACCGTATCCACCACATGAGCCATTTCTTCAGTACGTTCGGAGATCCCCGCCAAAGTCCATTCCTTGTCAAGAAACTGCGTATCAAATCTGGCATTATGAATGAGCAATTCGGATCCGCGGATAAAATCGATGATCTGGGCGGCACAATCCTTAAATTTAGGTTTGCCTTTGAGCTTTTCCCAAGTCCAGCCATGAATTTCTGCAGCTTCCTCATCAACGGGACGTTCGGGATCGAAATAAAGTTGTAGGGTTCTTCCGGTAATACGGCGATCTACGATCTCAACACATCCGACCTCAATGATACGGTGATCTCCCGGGGTACCGTCATCACTTTTACCGGTAGTTTCAGTGTCAAGGGCAACCAATCTCTTCACAACAGGCTCCGTGAATCAAACACAAAATGCAAAAAATGAATATTTGCGACGGCATTATCTTAACGCAAGAAAAATTCCCTTTGAGCATATTTTTAAAGCAACTATACGCATTATGTAATTTTTTATGTGATTCGTATAAGCGACATAACTTACGGCTTATCAAAGCCTTTTGTACCAAAATAAAAGCTTTGTCTTAATTTTCACAACTTTTCTGGTAAAAGACCGTCTGATCACGTTAAAAAAAAATAATACTTTGTTTTATCTGCTAATAAAAAAATATTTTGCTGTTTATTCTGGCTTAAAACGCTTTTTTATTAAAAAAAAGCACAAAATAAAAATAATTTTTATACTAAATAAGCTATTATCACCGCTAACTTACTGTTATACAGTAAAAAAGCATAAAAAAAAATCATTTGCTATAATTAATCCCGATTTGATGTACGGGCCGTTGGGCAGCTTAACCGCGCCTTTTTTGACAGGAGAGCACACTTTTTTATGAAGGAAGTAAAACTCTTCACCGACGGCTCCTGTATCGGCAACCCGGGCCCGGGAGGATGGGCCGCGGTACTTGAATACAAAGGACACATCAAAAAAATCGCTCAGGGTTACGAACTTACGACTAACAATCGTATGGAACTGTCCGCAGTCATCCAAGGACTATCGGCTTTGAAAGAACCCTGCAAGGTGACAGTTACCACTGACAGTCAATACGTTAAAAACGGTATGACATCATGGCTTGCCGGCTGGAAACGCCGCAATTGGATCACCAGCGATAAGAAGGCGGTAAAGAATAAAGATCTGTGGCAAAAGCTTGATCAGGAATGCTCGCGCCACGAGATCGTCTGGAAATGGGTGAAAGGTCATGCCGGACATCCCCAGAATGAATTGTGTGACGAATTGGCGCGCAATGCCGCTCTTGGAGACCGAAAAATACCTGATCTTGGGTTTGTCTCCTAATTATCAGCTAACTTTGAGGGTCCAGCATGCCAATGCTACGGCTCTCCTCACGGGAATACGATGATTAGAAAAACTTTTTTACTGATATGTGCTGCCTGGACAGCGGCTGCCATGAACCTTACCGCCTGCAATTCAACATCTCAGGCAGAAACGGTAGACAAAGCCGCACTTGAAGCACAGCGCCTTGAAATGTTACGTCAGCAGGAGATGCAGCAAAATGTGTGGGAAAGCCGCCTGGCGGCGGAAAACCGCTTCTCCATGAACATCACCCCTACTAAAGAAGAACAGCGCATCGCCAGAAAACACGCTTCTTCAGTGGTAGGAAACCTCTCGCGCAACAAATTTTTCATTCACTATCTTTTAACGAGACTTCAGGAGAACGACATGCCTATAGAGCTGGCGGCCGTTCCTCTGGTCGAAAGCGGACTTAATCCGCAGGTAGGTTCCAACGGCGGAGCTCACGGCCCGTGGCAGTACAAACGCGCCACCGGTCGCTCGGTAGGACTGCAGACCAGCAAAGGTTTTGATGAAATTTACGATTTCGTCGAATCCACCGATGCCTCGGTTCGCTATCTGCAAAAACTCTATCGCGATCTGGGTGCTTGGGATTTGGCCGTAGCTGCCTATAATCAGGGTGAATACGGAGTCAAAAGAGCAGTGGACGCGGCAAAGGCCAGAGGGGTAAGCGAGATCAATTCTCAAACGGTCAAACTCTCCAAAGGAGCAAGGAATTACTTGCAACGTTTCCGTGCTTATGCCGACATTCTGCGCAACCCGCAAAATTACGGAGTAAAACTCCCCGAAGTTAAAAACCGTCCGGCTTTCAGGAAAGTTGAAATTGCAGGCCGCGTAAACTCCATGCGCAAAGCCGCGGAACTTTCAGGAGCGGATCTTTCCACGCTAAAGATCCTTAACAACGGTTATCGCAGCGATCATCTGAGCACTGCAGACGAACACGGTCTTTATGTACCGGTAGAGCATGCTTCAAGACTTGAACACGTATTACAGGCTTACGGCAATCAGTCCTACGATACCAACGCTGAAGTCTCTGCCGAGAATTAAACCTTAACCTGAAACTGCTTGGGGCACTGCTATGTCAGCGCCCGCTTTTTTTAAACCCCGTATTCGGCGAGAGCTTTTATAAATTCATCCTCATAAATTATCTTTACACCAAGTTCCTGCGCTTTAGTAAACTTGGATCCCGGTGCCTCGCCGCAGATCACGGCATAAGTTTTCTTGGATACGGATCCTGAAACCTTGGCTCCCAAAGACTGCAACTTTTCTTTAGCCTCGGATCTGTCCATAGACGAAAGAGTTCCGGTAATGACATAGGTTCTTCCTTCAAGCGGACTGCTTCCTGCCTGTTGTTCGGAGCTCTGCGGCAAAGATACCGGCTCTATTCCGGCACTGAAGAGATCTCCTTTGGAAAGCAAAGCCGAAATCACCTCAAGATTATGTTTTTCTGCAAAGAAATCCAAAATATGCTCTGCAGCCACAATACCTATATCTGGCAGATTAAGCAGCTGATTGAGCTTTGCATGCATGAGTTCGTCAAAAGTTCTGAAATTTTTAGCCAAAGTCATGGCCGTTGAAGTTCCCACCTCGCGTATACCCAAAGCATAAATAAAACGGTTCATGGGTACGCTGCGAGAGGCATCCAAAGCTTTTTTCAATTTCTTTGCCGTCACCATACCCAAAAGACGGGCTTTTTTCCCGTCATTACCAGGATCCAAAACCAAGGTTGCCAAATCTTCGGCAGTCAACAAATAAAGATCGGCTATGCTTTTGACCTTTTTAGCTCCGACCAAAGCCTCTACAATGCGTGAGCCGAAGCCTTCAATATCCATGGCATCGCGCGATACGAAATGCAGTATTCCTTCCCTAAGCTGAGCAGGACACACCAGCCCGCCTGTACACCTTGCCGCAGCCTCTCCTTCAAGCCTTTCAATCTTTGATCCGCATTCGGGGCAGAATTTCGGAAAAACGATATCCTTTACGTTTTCGTCACGTTTTTCAAGTACAACGCCAGAGATCTGCGGAATGACATCCCCTGCTCTGCGTACAATCACGATATCGCCTATCTTTACCCCGAGACGCTTTATCTCATCTTCATTATGCAAAGTGGCATTCGATACCGTAGCACCGCCTACATACACAGGTTTTAAACGAGCCACGGGGGTTACCGCCCCGGTACGTCCTACCTGAAAGGTAACATCCAAAAGCTTTGTCATCATTTCTTCAGGCGGAAATTTATAGGCTATGGCCCATCTTGGGATCTTGGCAGTAAATCCCATTTCCTCCTGAACTTTTATCGAATTGACTTTAAGTACCGTCCCGTCTATATCGTAGTCAAGAGAAGGACGGTTTAACAAAAGACCTTGGTAGAATTCGTCAAGACCCAAAACACCTTTCACCACTTTTACATTGGGATTGACCGGCATTCCCCACTTTTTTAAGATCTGCAGCCTTGCATATTGGGTATCAGGCAAATCATAACCGCGGCACTCCCCTATGTAATAAGCATTAAAGGTCAGAGGACGGTGAGCCGTAACCGCAGGATCGAGCTGACGCAACGAGCCTGCCGCCGCATTACGCGGATTTGCAAACACTTTGCCGCCTTTTAAACGCGCATTCTCATTCCAACGATCAAAACCGCTACGCGGCATAAAAACCTCACCGCGCACATCCAGATACTCGGGAATATTTTCGCCCTTAAGTCTTAAGGGAATTGATTTTATGGTTCTTACGTTTGCAGTGATGTTTTCACCTACTTTACCGTCACCGCGGGTTGCCCCTCTTACCAATACCCCGTTTTCGTAGATCAAAGACACGGCAAGTCCGTCAAGCTTGGGTTCTGCGCAGTACTCAACTTGCCCGCCTCCCTGAAATTCCGACATCCGGCGATCAAAATCATGCAATTCATCGTCATTAAAGATGTCGCCCATGGACATC
>JALEXT010000060.1 GCA_022779845.1 Succinatimonas sp. | reverse complement strand
ATTTTCACTGTGTTGCATAGGCGGACTTGACTGGGGACATGACTTGTCGCCCTGGGATCAAAAAGCTCTGATAAAAGACAGCTCTGCTTGTAGCGCAGGTGCACCTGACTATCTTGACGAACTTTGCTCCGGCATCATTCCCGAAGTAAAAAAACGCTGCGAGCTTGAACCAGCCTTTTTAGTCATATGCGGCTATTCTTTAGGAGGACTGTTCGCTCTTTGGTCCTTATATCAAACCGATCTTTTCAAAAGAGCAGGATCCTTTTCCGGATCGCTGTGGTTTCCGCAATTTCTCCCCTTCATCAACAGTCATACGCTAAAAACCGTTCCCGACCGCATTTACCTGTCATTAGGAGACCGGGAAAAACTAAATTCCAATGTCCTAATCTCAACGGTTGAGCAAAACACCATTGATACCTTGCATCTTTTTAAAGCAGCAGGGATTAACAGTGCGTTTGAATTCAATCAGGGCGGACATGAGCTTAACTGTGACTGGCGCTGTGCCCGCGGGATCCTGGCACTTACCGCCAAAAATCCGCCGATTTTCAAAAAAAATCAACAAAATATAAGCAAAACAAGGTAATCTGTACCGTGCACTTAACGATACTCACAACGAAGATTAAAACGATGTTCAGGACTTTTTTTTCGACATTGCTACTTACATCAATGCTTTTTGTAAATCAATCATTTGCACAACACTCCGTCACTTCGTCAATACAGGTTCCTCCTCCTGTAAAAACTCTTGATCAAAGAGCAAAAAACGCAGATTGTGATAAAATCGGAGTATTTGAAAAATCAACCACATCTTCGAGGTATTCCATGAGTGCACTTGTATTAGGACATAAGAATCCCGATACCGATTCCATCATTGCTGCAATTTCCGCAGCCAACCTTTATAAAGCCCGCGGTATCGACGCCGTTGCCGCTGCCCAAGGCACTCCTGCTCCCGAAACTGCTTTCGTACTTGAACGTTTCGGTTTAAAAGCACCTGAAGTTGTAAACTCAGTTGCCGGCAAAAATGTTTATTTAGTAGACTTTTCCGATCTGGATCAGGCTCCTGACGACTTCAAAGACGCCGAATTAAAAGGCATCATCGATCATCACAAATTAGGCGACGTAACCTCAGACTCTCCGCTTGAGTGCTGGATCCAGCCCGTAGGCTGTGCCAATACCGTCGTCAAATTCCTTTACGACTATTACGACGTAAAAGTTCCTGCCGACATCGCAGGCGGCATGCTTTGCGCCATTTTGTCAGATACATTGCTCTTTAAGAGCCCTACCTGCACTGAATTTGACAAAAAGTCCGCAGCCGATTTGGCCAAAATCGCCGGTATTAAGGACATAAATGCTTTGGGTATGGAAATGTTCAAGGCAAAATCCAACTTAAACGCCTCTCCTCGTGATCTCATTTTCCGCGACTTCAAAGATTTTGATATGAACGGTCACAAAATAGGCATAGGTCAGCTCGAGCTCATTTCTGTCGATATGGTTACCCCCGAGCTTAAGAAAGCTTTGGCAGAAGAACTGGCAAAAGTGCAGGCAGAAGGCCGTGAAGACGCCATCTTCGTGCTTACCGACATCATGAAGGAAGGCTCTGAATTCATGGTTGCAGGTCAAAGCAAAGATAAAGTCTTAAAAGCTTTGGGTGCATCTACAGAAGGTGAATTCATCAAAGGCGTGATGAGTCGCAAGAAGCAGGTTGTTCCTCCTTTACAGCAGGCTTTTAAAGACTGATCTTCTCTCATTATTTCATATGAATGCCCAGATCCAGGATCTGGGCTTTGAAATTGATAAGGACGTGATCTGCTTATTCTCGTCAATACAGCAAACGTTCTCTGAAATTTCTCCCTTCTTCACTCAAGAGTTATGCAGAATATTCCCGTCATAGGTTTCGTATCTTTAGGTTGTGCCAAAAATTTGGTCGACACGGAACGTTTAAGCTCTGCCTTGGTAGCCATGGGCTATGCTACAAGTCCTGACTATTCACAGTGCGATCTGGTAGTGGTCAATACCTGCGGTTTTATCAATCCTGCCGTAGAAGAGTCTTTGGAAGCCGTAAACGAGGCATTGTCATCAAACGCCAAAGTAATTGTCACCGGTTGCCTCGGTACACGCGCGCAACTTATCAGGAAACGCTGTCCCAAAACTTCGGCCGTCATAGGTCCCGGCAAAAGATCATCGGTCATACGCGCCATTGAAAAATTGGTGGGCAGACCGCCTCAGGAGGCTCGTCAGCGCCTGCCATCATCGGGAATCTTGCTCACACCTTCCCACTACGCTTATCTTAAAGTTGCAGAAGGTTGCCGCCATCGTTGCAGTTTCTGCATCATTCCTTCTTTGCGCGGACCGTTGCGCTCGCGTACTGAAGCCAGCATTTTGGCAGAAGCCTCTGATTTAAGAGACAGAGGCGTTCGCGAACTTTTGGTGATCGCGCAGGATTCTTCCGATTACGGATTTGACCTCAGTCCTAAAAAAACGCTCTCAGGACTCTTGAAAAAAATGGCCACGCTCGGTCCTTGGGTTCGGGTACATTACGTCTATCCTTCAAATGAAGCAGAACGCGTGGTGGAACTTATGGGAGAAGGGCTTGTTCTGCCCTATCTTGACGTACCGCTTCAGCACGTATCAGAAGGGATCTTAAAGGCCATGCGCCGCCCGGGAGGATTTGAAAAGGCCGCCGCGGCCGTTGAGCGCTGGCGCAGGATCTGTCCTGATCTTGCTATTCGCTCAACCTTCATCACCGGCTTTCCCGGCGAAACCCAATCGCAGTTTGATGAACTGCTGGGGTTTTTAAAAGAAGCCAGGCTTGATCGGGTAGGCTGTTTCCCTTATTCAGACGTTGAAGGTGCCGATGCCAATGTCCTGCCTAATGCCGTAGATCCGGAAATTCGTGAGGAGCGCGCTCAAATACTGATGAATTTGCAAGCTGAGATCTCCTATCAAAAACTTGAGGCACGTGTAGGCAAAGAATATGACGTGATCATCGATTACGTATCAGAAGACGAAGGCAATGCCGTAGGACGTACAAAATACGAAGCTCCCGATGTAGACGGCGTGATCACCCTTGAAAAGGCCTGCAAGGTACAGCCCGGGGATATAGTCAAAGCCGTGATCACCTCACACGATGAGCATGACTGTACGGCAACCATGAAAACCCGTATCGACGCTCCCATCCGTTTTGCCTGAAATACAGCATCTTTCATTTCAACCGAGGTTTCAAATAGTCACACCTCGGTTTCTTTTTTACCCGTACAAAAATACATTTCTGAGCTTTGGCTTAAAGAAATGACGACCGTCCTTGAAGTATAATCGCCTGCGTCATAACCAAGCCCTGATCCTAAGCAGATCTTGGCAAAAATCATTACCCACGGACAAAAATCATGCTAGAGAACATAAATCCCAAGTCGCCTTTGGCACAAACGCTTAACAAAGTGCCCTTTATCCTGCAGATAGTCATAGGGCTTTTTGTAGGTATTATTCTTGCCGCCGTCTACCCTAACGACAATACCATCATTCCTGCTTTCGGCTGGCTCTTCGTTTCCGCATTAAAAGCAATCGCCCCTATTTTGGTGTTCGTACTGGTCTCTGCAGCCATTGCCAAGCAAAGCACCGATCAGCATTCCTCGCTTAAGACCGTGATCTATCTTTATTTGATCAGCATGGTACTTGCCACGTCGCTTGCTTTGATCATGAGTTATCTCTTCCCCAGCACCTTTGCAGAACTTGCATCTCAGGCAGAAGGCGTCACCCCTCCTCAGGGCATCAAAGACGTGCTTATTAACTTTTTAAAACAGGCCGTACAAAACCCCATTACCGCTTTGGAAGAAGGCAACTACATCGGAATTCTGGTATGGGCAATAGCTTTGGGAGTCATGTTCCGTTTTGCCCACGACAACACCAAGAAAGTACTCGATGATCTGGCTCAGTGCGTTTCAGGCGTAGTACGCATGGTCATACGCTTTGCTCCTTTGGGCGTGATGGGCTTGGTTTACTCCTCCTGTACCGACGCAGGCGGCTTTGCCAACCTCCTAAACTACGTTCACGTGGTGTTGGTATTGGTAGCTTCAATGCTGCTGGTTGCATTTATCATCAATCCTGTGATCGTGGCAATCTGCATTCACCGCAATCCTTTCCCCATCATTTTAAAATGCCTGTCAGAATCTGCCGTAACCGCCTTCTTTACCAGAAGCTCGGCAGCCAACATCCCGGTAAACCTTGCGCTTTGCCAAAAGATGGGGTTACCAAAATCCACCTATTCGATCTCAATTCCTTTAGGATGCACCATTAATATGGCCGGTGCCGCCATTACCGTAGTAGTGATGACCATGGCTGCTGCCAATACCCTCGGTATTGAAACCGATTTCTGGTCAGCTCTCTTGATGTGCATAGTCGCAGTGCTCTGCGCCTGCGGTACCTCGGGAATAGCCGGCGGATCGCTAATGCTCATTCCGCTTGCCTGCTCCATCTTCGGAATAGGTAACGATATCGCCATGCAGGTAGTGGGCATAGGCTTCATCATCGGCGTGATTCAGGACTCTACCGAAACTGCGCTTAACAGCTCCACCGACGTGGTTTTAACCGCCGCAGCCTGTGAACGCGATGCCCGCCTAGGAAAAGGCCCGCAATTAGGCAGCGATGAAGAATGAGAATTGCTGACTTTTAAAAAATTAGTCAAGCATTAGACTGATGATCCGTCCCGCAAAGACTCTTTGCGGGATTTTTTTGCACTAAAAAAGAGCATAGGCAGATTTAAATTTTTGTCCCGATCCTCATGATCGGTCGTTTTATAAAAGCTGATGCTATACTGAAAACGTTTGGAAACAAACAAAACCGGGATTAATGCCCGAATACCTGTTGATTTTTAGCAAATGAAAACAGGGCATAACCGAGGATCGCTCGATCGCTTGGGCTTCTGATTTAATCAGAAGATGATATCAAGGTGCCGTTTATGTTCGACGCCTTGTACTTTAAGTACCAACAGTACGGAACAAAATATAATGCTAGAGAACGTAAATCCCAAGTCGCCTTTGGCGCAGACACTCAACAGAGTGCCTTTTATACTGCAGATCATCATCGGTCTGTGTCTTGGTATCATCTTGGCCGTAGTCTACCCCTATGATGAAACCGTATTGCCTGCTTTCGGCAATCTGTTTGTCAAAGCTTTAAAAGCCGTTGCTCCGCTTTTGGTTTTTGTTTTGGTATCTGCTGCCATAGCCAAACAAAAACGCGATCAGCACTCTTCGCTAAAGACCGTGATCTGGCTTTATTTTGTCAGCATGGTGATTGCCTCCACTTTGGCGTTGATCATGAGTTATGCCTTCCCCAGCACCTTTGCCGAGCTCGCTTCTCAGGCAGAAGGCGTCAACCCGCCTTCAGGCATCAAAGAAGTGCTGTTAAACTTTGTAAATCAGGCTGTTGAGAACCCGATCTCCGCTTTATTAAACGGTAACTATATCGGTATTTTGGTCTGGGGCATTGCTTTAGGTATCATGTTCCGTTTTGCCCACGACAACACCAAGAAAGTACTCGATGATCTGGCTCAGTGTGTTTCAGGCGTAGTACGCATGGTCATACGCTTTGCACCTTTGGGCGTGATGGGCTTGGTTTACTCCTCCTGCACCGACGCAGGCGGCTTTGCCAACTTGTTAAACTACGTTCACGTAGTGTTGGTATTGGTAGTCTCCATGCTGATGGTAGCTTTCGTAATCAACCCTTTCTTGGTATTCTGCTGCACGCATAAAAATCCCTATCCGCTGATCTTCAGAAGCGTAGCCGAATCCGGAATGACCGCCTTCTTTACCAGAAGCTCTGCTGCCAATTTGCCGGTAAACCTTGCGCTTTGCCAAAAGATGGGGTTACCAAAATCCACCTATTCGATCTCCATTCCTTTGGGTTGCACCATCAATATGTCGGGGGCTGCCATCACCGTGGTAGTGATGACCATGGCTGCCGTAAATACCTTAGGCGTTCAGACCGACTTCTGGTCAGCTCTTTTGATGTGCATTGTGGCAGTGCTCTGCGCCTGCGGCTCATCAGGCATAGCAGGCGGCTCTCTCATGCTCATTCCGCTTGCCTGCTCCATCTTCGGAATTGGCAACGACATCGCCATGCAGGTAGTGGGCATAGGCTTTATCATCGGCGTGATCCAGGACTCTACCGAAACTGCGCTTAACAGCTCCACCGACGTTGTTTTCACCGCCGCAGCCTGCGAACGTGACGCGCGTCTTGGGATCGGTCCTAAAATCGGAGTCCCCGAAGACGATCACGAAGAAAAGCACTGATGCTTATTCGTGATTAAAAGTAAAGCCCCGGTCAATGCCGGGGTTTTTTTAACCACCAAAAACACTCTCCGACTTACTCTTTATAAAACTTTTTTGTGATCATGTTCACAAAAAGCATACACTTCTGCAATTAATCATCTTCTTGAAATTTAATTAAATTTTTCAAAAAAATTCCTTTTTTAGGCGGAATCCGCCTAAATTCGGCGGGATGCATTTTTTCTTTTTGTAAACTGCTTACATACAAAATAACCGAGTAAGAAATAATGCAAGCAAACATCAATAATCCTGCCATTCAAAGACTAAAACAGGCCTTAGGTTCTGAAGTTCTTACCTGCCTCCAGGATCCCGTGGTAAGCGAGATCATGCTAAACCCCGACGGCAGATTATTTAGCGAAAATTCAAACGGTGTCATGCATTGCTGCGGCAGAATGGATGAAAGCAAAGCCCGTATGGTGATCCTTACTCTGGCATCGCTAAGTCAGGGAATA
>JALEXT010000158.1 GCA_022779845.1 Succinatimonas sp. | reverse complement strand
CCAGACTCAGGACACTTTCTGCTGTGTGAAGTGCGGCTACACTGAAAATGCTGATGTGAACGCCGCGCGTAACATACTAAGGGCAGGACTTGCCCGGCTCGCCTCCCAAGTGAATCACATTGGTGGTCAGCAAGAGGAACCTGCCGAAGATCTCCCAAGAGATCGGTAGGAATCCCCTCTCTTTAGAGAGGGGAGGATGTCAACAGGATGCTTAAAACGGCAGGGCAATTTGATTATCTCAGAACGCAACCGAATCGTTAACGGTGTCAAGCATCAAAATCAATGAGCAAAAAGGTGACAAATAAAATTGGCTTAGACACAAAAGAAAATCCCTCTTGGTTTTTTAAACCAGAGGGAATATTTATCGGTGTTGGGGCTGAGAATGCAGGTTTTCGAAATTTACTTACGCGAGTTAATGGCTTTCACATCACGTAAAGGCTTACCTACATAAATTTGACGAGGACGCCCTAAACGGGAATCTGAAATAGACTGCATTTCATTCCAGTGTGAGATCCAACCTATGGTGCGAGCCAGAGCAAAGATCACGGTGAACATTGAAGTAGGGATCCCGATCGCATTCAAAATGATACCGGAATAAAAATCTACATTAGGATAGAGATGGCGCTCTACGAAATATTCATCGTGTAAAGCGATCTTCTCAAGTTCGGTAGCAACTTTTAAAGCCGGATTGTCTGTAATGTGCAATTCATCCAGAACTTCGTGACAGGTATCGCGCATGACCAAGGCACGAGGATCGAAGGTTTTGTACACACGGTGACCGAAACCGAACAGTCTGAAAGGATCATTCTTATCCTTGGCTCTTGCGATGTATTCGGGAATATGATCGACAGAGCCTATCTGCTGCAACATGCGCAAGCAGGCTTCATTGGCTCCGCCGTGTGCAGGTCCCCATAAGGAAGCAATACCTGCGGCAATACAAGCGTAAGGGTTGGCTCCTGAAGATCCTGCCAAACGAACCGATGAGGTTGAGGCATTTTGTTCATGATCTGCGTGCAGGATAAAAATACGATCCAGCGCCTTTGCAATTACCGGATTGACTTTGTATTTTTCACACGGAGTTGCGAACATCATGTGCAGGAAATTTTCTGCATAGCTAAGATCGTTGCGCGGATAAACGAAAGGCTGACCTATGGAATATTTATAAGACATGGCAGCCAGAGTCGGCATCTTTGCAATTAAGCGTTGCATGGTAAGTTCGCGTAATTGCGGATCGTAAATATCCATGCTGTCATGATAGAAAGCCGAAAGTGCACCGGCTACACCGCAAAGCACTGCCATAGGGTGGCTGTCGCGGCGGAAAGCCTGGAACAGCGATTCCATCTGTGTGTGAACCAGAGAGTGGTGACGGATACGGTTTTCAAAATCCTTATATTGAGTTTTGGTAGGCAGATCGCCTTTAAACAGCAGGTAGCACACCTGCAGATAATTGGTTTTTACCGCCAGCTGATCAATAGGATATCCGCGGTATAACAGTATTCCTTTGTTGCCGTCGATGAAGGTTATTCTCGACATGCAGGAAGCCGTGGACACAAACCCCGGATCGTAAGTGAAATATCCTTGCTTACCAAGAGCACGGATATCGATCACTTCCGGGCCCATATTGCCTTTGAGTATGGGCAGTTTGATGGGATCCCTGCCGGGAATGTTAAGTACGGCAAAGCCGGTTTGTGAAGGTAAATCGTTTTGTTCTGTCATAACGTGCTCTGAAAATTGAAAGAATTCAAAGTTATGGTTTTAATATATCTAACCTGCAGACTTTTCCAAATTATGCAGGCTTTGCAGGTAATTTGCACAAATAAGGGGCAATCACGGCCAATGCATACTGCTTTTCCTCGGAAACGGCAGAGCCTTGCGAAAAAC
The DNA here is from genome assembly GCA_022779845.1 of Succinatimonas sp. Classification (GTDB taxonomy): domain Bacteria; phylum Pseudomonadota; class Gammaproteobacteria; order Enterobacterales; family Succinivibrionaceae; genus Succinivibrio. The sequence continues at coordinate 15,704 of JALEXT010000158.1, read as the reverse complement.
CATGTGATTCTCTAGAGTAGCAACTGATTTTTGATGAAAGCGTTGCTTGACGTCTTCTTTTATGTAAACACGGGTGGATTTATCCTGGGGATATAAGCCGTTTTACAGATAAATTTTTAGCTTATGGATTGTTCCGAGAATGGATAAAAGGATACTTTTGACCGAGTGCTCTGATGCTACCGGTTTGATTGCAAAAATTACTGATGCTTGTTTTGTTCACAATTTAAACGTAATAAGGCAGGATCAGTTCGCCTCGGCTGAAGACGGAAAATTCTTTATGCGCTCTGTCTTAGAAGGAGATTTTAAGGACAGTGAAAAGATCATCGAGGAGATAAAAAAGCGTTTGCCAGAAGGTGCCAAGGTTTCATTAAATGATACCCATCGCCGCCGTCTCTGCGTGTTGGTAACCCGTGAAGCTCATTGTCTGGGCGAATTGCTCATGAAATCCTATTCAGGAGCTCTTAATGCCGATATTGTCTCGGTTATAGGAAATCATGACGATTTAGGCGGATTGGCTGCAAAATTTAACGTGCCGTTTACCTGCTTTGAAAATGCTGACTATACGCGTGAGGAGCAGGAGAAATTGATTTTGGATGCTATCGACAAAAGTAAGCCTGATCTGGTGATCCTTGCCAAATATATGCGTATTTTGTCACCAAAATTCATCCGTCATTTCAGAATGGGAACATTGGTAAACATTCACCATTCATTCCTTCCTGCTTTTATGGGGGCCAAACCTTATTACCAGGCATTTACCCGCGGGGTGAAGCTTATAGGCGCAACTGCGCATTTTGTTACCGACAACCTCGATGAAGGCCCTATCATCGAACAAGATGTCATCAAGGTTAATCATCGTTACGATCCTGAAACTTTGGCCAAGGCAGGACATGATGTTGAGCAAATGGTGTTGTTGCGTGCCGTTAACAAGATCTTAGATGACAAGGTCTTTGTTCACGGTAATAAGACAGTGGTGTTTTAGCCTTTTAATTTGTCGATAAAAGCTGACGGGCTTCAATGTTGAAAACATTGAAGCCCGTCATCCATTTAGAAAATTCAGAACAAGACTGAGTTACGGAGCCAGTCTTTCAGGTTTTAACCACACGTTCCCATCTTTTTTATAGATAAAGCGATCGTGCATGCGGTTTTCACGTCCCTGCCAGAATTCCACCGTATGAAATTCGACTCTGAATCCTCCCCAAAATGAAGGTAAGGGGATCTCTCCGCCTTTAAAACGTTCTTTGATCTCCTGAAATTTGGCTTCAAGTATGCCGCGTGAGGATACGAGATGTGACTGATGTGATGCCCACGCTCCGATTTGTGAAAGACGCGGTCTTGAATGAAAATATTTAAGTTCCTCTGCCAATGACAGACGTTTGGCATTACCTAAAAACATTACCTGACGCTCAAGGTAAAACCAAGGAAATAGCATGCAGATTTTGGGATTTTGCTTTATCTGCTGTGCTTTGCGACTGCCTAAGTTTGTGTAAAACACCAGCGAGTTTTCGTCATAGTTTTTCAACAGCACCATGCGGGAAAAAGGCTGTCCGTTGTCATCAACCGTGCTTACTACCACGCCGTTTGGATCGTAAAGTTTTGAATCTATGCACTCTTGCAACCATTTTTCAAACAGTTCTATCGGTTTTTCCGGCAGGTCTTTTTCATCAAGACCTGACATGGTGTAACTGCGTCTTAAATCTGCAACATCTATCATTTTTGCATTCCGTTTTTGATTGTCTGAAATTTCACCAAGGAAGTAGTAAAAGTCTCAAAGCATGATCTGCTTCGAAAAATCCGTTAACTCTTTTTGAAGCTTAGGGATTAAATCTGAGCCAAGGGCTCCAAAAATGCTAAAATCCTCTTGGTCAAGCCCGACCCTTAAGGGGCCATGGGCGGTTTTCGTTGAAAATAATACATCAGGATACAACAACGTTATGAATAAGTACGGCGAGACTGCACTGGTTATCAATTGCGGAAGTTCTTCTGTCAAATTTGCCATCCTCGATCCAAAGGACGGTCGTGTATTTGTAAGCGGCATCGCCGAAGCTTTAAATCTTGAAGATGCAAGAATTTCCTGGAAATTTGAAGGCGACAAGGAAAAGCAGAAAGCCAGTCTCGGAGCAGGTGCAGATCACACCAAGGCTTTGGAGTTCCTCGACAAAAACATTCTGTCCAAGGATAAGGAACTTTCAGAATCAATCGTTTCCTGCGGTCACCGTATCGTGCAGGGTGGCGATATTTATACCGAACCTACCTTAATCAACGATGAGGTTGAGGCCAACATCGCTAAGGTTATTCCTTTTGCTCCTTTGCACAATCCTGCTCACCTGCAGGGTATCGATGCTGCCCGTAAGAGCTTCCCTCACATTCCCCATGTAGCAGTGTTTGATACCGCTTTCCATCAGACCATGCCTCCTAAGGCTTATCGCTATGCTATCCCTGAGGAGTATTACACCGATCTGCATATCCGTAAGTACGGTGCTCACGGTACTTCTCACATGTATGTATCTCAGGAAGCTGCCAAGTTGCTTGGCAAAAAGCCTGAAGAAGTGAACGTGATCACTTGCCATCTTGGTAACGGTGCATCAGTATCTGCAGTCAAAGGCGGTAAATGTGTCGATACTTCCATGGGTTTGACTCCGCTTGACGGTTTGGTGATGGGTACCCGTTGCGGCAGCATCGATGCCTCAGTGGTGTTCTTCCTTTGTGAACGTGCTCATAAGACTCCTCAGGAAGTTGAAGAGATCTTCAACCACAAGTCAGGTCTCTTGGCTTTGTCCGGCATTTCATCAGACATGCGTCCTATTTGCGAAGGCTATGAAAAGGGTGATGAAAAGTGCACTCTGGCTCTTGAGATGTTCTCTTACGTCTTGGCCAAGACCATCGCTTCTTACTACGTAGCTTTGGGTCATGTCGATGCCATCGTCTTTGCTGGCGGCATAGGTGAGAACTGCTGGGAAGCACGTAAACTTACCTGTGAGCTTTTGAAGGAGCCTTTCGGTGTCGATCTCAACGAAGAGCTCAACGAGAAGGCACTTGCCCGTCTCGGCTTTGAAGGTGAGATTTCCACCCCTGCCTCCAAGGTCAAACTTTACATGATCCCCACCAACGAGGAATTGATGATTGCTCGTTCTGCCATGAAATTTGTAAAGTAAGCAAATCCAGTAAAGCCCGGCGTTAGCCAGGCATGAAAGCCCGTTCGAGCCGGAGCCCGAGCGGGTTTTTTCATAATTGAGTGCAAAGGAGAGCAAAGTGGAAATACTGTCACAGATGACCATCTTCTTTTTTCTTTTGATGTTGGGAGTAGCGGGAAGATTATTGGGGATCATCAATGAAACGATCAGGCAGGCTTTAACCAAGATAGTAGTGAATCTGGTGACGCCGTGCATGTTGCTTGCATGTGATCTTTCTGCCGTGATAGCACAGGATCTTTCCTTTATAGGTTATGCCATGCTGGTAATGCTGCTCATCCAGTTTTCGCAGATCGTTTCAGGCTTTGTCGTACCGTGGCTTATGAGGTATCCCAAAAAAGATCGCGGTACGGTCAACATGTTGTTTACCTGTACTAATATTTTGCTTTTGGGGATCCCGCTGGTAGGAGCTTTATACGGAGATCTGGCTATCGTCTATATGTCCATAGCCATAGTTTTCAACAATTTCCTGCTTTTTTCCTATGGCATAGTCATGGTAGGAGGCGGGCGTGATCAGATCTCGTTTAAGCATTTGATAACCAATCCTTCTTTTATTTCAAGTCTTTTGCTGGTGATATTTATTTTGACCGGTTTTGAATTGCCTTCCGGGGTAAGAGATGCCCTAGGACGCGGCGGGGCGGCAGCTCCGGTTTTGGCAATGATGATAGTAGGATCGGCAGTTCCGGAGATTAAATTTAAAGAGACGCTGCGTGATTACAGACTGATGATTTTTGTTGTAGTAAAGATGCTCATCGTGCCTGCCGTGTTGCTGTGGGCTTTGCAGTGGAGCTTCAGCTCTCGTGAATTTGAAGGTGTTGCTTTGGTTATTTTAGCAGGGCCTTCGGGAGTTATGACTGCGGTACTGGCGGCTTTATATAACCCGACTATGGTGGCGCCGGCTGCGCGTGCAGTGTCGCTTACCACTGCAGCTGCAGTGTTTACCATTCCGCTGGTTGCAGTGATCACGGGAATAGGGCTTTAAAAAAATTCCGCGACTTGCGCGGAATTATCAAAAGATGCAGAAGATCAGAGCTTAAACTTGTAGCAAATGAATCTTGAAAGCGGAGCCTCAGGGGTTACCATGGGGTTTCTGTCTGCAAATTGAGGCAGATGCGGGCAGTCAGGATAGAACTCGGGTTCAAAACACAAAGCGCTTTGTGCCTGATAAACCTTACCGTCGTCACGGGCAACTATCTGCTTTGCAGGATCTGGACTGTAGATATAGTTTCCTGAGTAGAACTGGAAGGCAGGATAGTCAGTGTAGAGCTCCATTTTGACGCTGCCGTCATCCGAGGCAACTTTTGCAAAAGGCTTTAAATGATCGCCTGTGATGATGAAGGGGTGATCATATCCTAAAGCAAGCTCCATCTGCTCATCACGCATGAAGTCCTGTCCTACGGTCTTGGGGGCTGAATTAAAGTCAAAGGCGCTTCCGCGTACTTTGCGTACTTCTCCTGTAGGGATCGAGTCGGCATCGCAGGGCAGGTATTCAGTAGAATCAAACCATACGGTGTGATTGAGTGCTGAAGAGTTTTTGCCGTTTAAGTTAAAGTAAGCATGATTGGTAATGCAGGACCAGCATTTTTGATCACAGCTTCCCAAATATTCAACTAAGAGCGAGTTTTCGGCAGTTACGGTATAGGTTACTCTTAAAGTGTAATTACCGGGAAAGCCCATGTCACCGTCATTTGAAACTAACTCATAGGTAAGTGAGTTTTCCGATTGTTTCACTAAAGTAAAACGACGTTTGTCAAAACCTTCGACCCCCCCGTGAAGAGTATGTCTGTCGTTTGATTTCAAATGATATGCTTTGCCGTCGATTTCAAAACTGTTATCGGCAATGCGGTTGGCAAAACGTCCTATGGTAGCGTTGAAATAGCAGGATTGAGTTGACCATTGCTCGGGATTTGATACGCCGAGTAAAACCTCACGCGGTTTAGCTTCACCGTATACGGGTACTTTTATCGAAATGATAGTTGCGCCCCAGTCCATGATGGTGACGCTAAGTCCGTTGCTATTGCTTATGGTTTTAAGCTCAGGTTTTTCCGAGTATTTGGTGTTGTCAGCCATTTTTTATTCCTTGAAAGATGGTTATGTGCAGATTATAGGCTTTTTTTGTGAAAGACACCTGCTCCGAAGGTACAAGAGGGGAAATTGATCACGAGAATAAAAAGCCCGGAAGAACCGGGCCTTGCAGTTAATTAAAGAGTTGACTTATCAGGGGTTAACCAGGCAGGATTGCCTTTTTCATAAGAGGCAATTTCATCTTCATGCTGAAGGGTCAGGGAAATTGCATCCAGTCCTTCCAACAGGCAGTGACGTCTGAATTCGTCAAGGCTGAAGGTAAAGTGCAGATCGGCACAGTCAACGGTCATATCCACAAGCGAAATGCGGATCTTGGTGCCGGGAGCTTTTTCCAACACCTTAAAGATCTGATCCACTTCATCTTCTTTAAGGCGTAACGGCAAAAGGCCGTTGCCTAAGGAATTGTTGTTGAAGATGGAGGCAAAGCTCGGGGCAATTACCGCTCTGAAACCGTAGTCCATAAGAGCCCAGGGAGCATGCTCACGGGATGAACCGTTGCCGAAATTGTCACGGGCTACCAAAATGGTGGCGCCTTTATATTCCGGTTTGTTCAGGTTAAATTCCGGGTTAGGACGAGTTTCAGCGTCGTCTAAATAGCGCCAGTCGTGGAACAGGTGCTTACCAAATCCCTTGCGGCTTACGGCGAGCAAAAACTGCTTGGGAATGATCTGATCAGTATCGATGTTGGCAGAGTCCATAGGAACAGCCACCCCCTCGTAAACGGTGAATTTTTCCATGACTCTCTCCTTATTTTAAAAACTCGCGAACATCGGCAAGACAACCTTTTACTGCGCAGGCGGCAGCTGAGGCAGGACTCATCAAATGAGTACGGGAGCCTTTGCCCTGGCGTCCTACGAAGTTGCGGTTTGAAGTTGAGGCCACGCGCATGCCTGCAGGGGCACGATCATCGTTCATGGCAAGGCACATGGAGCACCCAGGAAGTCTCCACTCAAATCCAGCGTCTTTAAAGATCTTATCAAGACCTTCGCGCTCTGCCTGAGCTTTAACCCATTGGGTACCGGGTACGGCAATTGCCAGTTTGATGTTCTTGGCAATATGACGTCCCTTGAGTACGGCAGCGGCGGCGCGGAAATCCTCAATACGGCCGTTGGTGCAGGAGCCGATGAATACGTAGTCAACGGGAGTGCCTGCAATCTTCTGATGAGGTTTTAAATCGATATAGGCAAGTGCGTCGGCGCAGGACTTGCTTACGATGGGATCGGCAAAATCGTCAGGTGACGGTACGCAGGCGGTGATGGCACATTCCTGCCCGGGATTGGTACCCCAGGTAAGCTGAGGTTCGATGGCCGAGGCATCCAAAGTAACCACTTTGTCAAAGTGGGCGTCAGGATCCGACTTTAAGGTCTTCCAATATGCAACCGCTTCTTCAAAAGCCTTGCCTTTGGGTGCCATGAGACGACCTTTGATATATTCAAAGGTAGTTTCATCAGGAGCAATCATACCTACGGTGGCACCGAACTCGATAGCCATGTTGGATAAAGTCATGCGTCCGTCCATGGACAAAGCACGTACGGCTTCACCGCAGAATTCCACGGCATATCCGGTTCCGCCTGCAGTGGTGAGTTTGCCTATGATTGCCAAAATCAGATCTTTGGCGCTGCAAGCAGGTGAAAGCTTACCGGTGCATTCTATCTTCATGGTCTTGTATTTGGCCTGTTTCAAGGTCTGAGTGGCCATGACGTGTTCGACTTCGGAAGTTCCGATCCCGAAAGCCAAAGCACCGAAAGCTCCGTGGGTTGCGGTATGAGAGTCACCGCATACCAAGGTAGTGCCGGGCAGAGTGAAACCTACCTGCGGTCCTACTATGTGTACAATGCCCTGATTGGGATCTCCCAAGCCGAACAGGGTTACATTAAATTTCTTGGTATTGTTGATAAGTGCCTTTATCTGGGTCTGAGCCATGGGAGAGCATGCTTCAATACTCTGTTCACGAGTTGAAATATCGTGATCCATGGTAGCGAGCGTGAGCTCGGGGTGACGTAATTTGCGATTGGCCGCTTCAAGACCTGCAAAGGCCTGAGGGGAAGTCACTTCATGGCAGAGATGACGATCAATAAAGAGAGTAGGCAGTTCGCCTTCCTGACGGAAGACGACGTGACTGTCATAAACTTTCTCGTAAAGAGTTTTACCCATTTTTTATACCTGACTTTTTTAATAATTAAGCTTCTCTCACGGCCTTGGCTATCTTGTCGCCCATTTCCTGAGTTGAGAGAGCTTTGCGTGATGATGCTCCTGATTCCATAAGATCTGCTGTGAGGTTGCCTTCGCGCAAAACTTTGGATACGGCATCTTCTATGGCTTTTGCCGCCTCGTTTTCCTTTAAGGAATAACGCAGCATCAAAGCTGCTGAGAGAATTTGAGCTACAGGGTTGGCTATACCTTTGCCTGCAATGTCAGGGGCACTGCCGCCTGCAGGTTCATAAAGACCGAAACCGCCTTCTCCCAAGGATGCTGAGGGCAACATGCCCATTGAGCCTGTGATCATGGCGCATTCGTCAGAGAGTATGTCTCCGAACATATTTGAACAAAGCAATACGTCAAATTGTGAAGGAGCTTTCACAAGCTGCATGGTGGCATTGTCGATATAGATGTGCTCAAGCTGAACTTCAGGATAGCTCTTAGCTACTTCCGTTACTACCTCGCGCCAGAGGATGGAGCTTTGCAACACGTTGGACTTGTCTACGGAAGTGACTTTCTTGTTGCGCAGCATGGCAGCTTCAAAAGCTATTTTGGCAATGCGCTCGATTTCGTAGCGATGATAGATCTCAGTGTCGTAAGCTTTTTCCTCAGGACCGCTGCCCTCGCGACCTTTGGGCTGTCCGAAATAAATACCGCCTGTAAGTTCTCTTACGCACAGCATGTCAAAACCGCGCATGGCGATGTCGGCGCGAAGCGGTGACAAAGCACCGAGGCCTTCATAGATTTTTGCCGGGCGGAAGTTACAATAAAGTTTAAAATGCTTGCGTAAAGGAAGCAGAGCACCGCTCTCGGGGCGCTGTGACGAAGGCAGATGATTCCACTTGGGACCGCCTACGGATCCAAACAGAATGGCATCTGACTGCTCGCAGGCTTTTAAGGTATCCTCAGGCAAAGGAGTTCCGCAGGCGTCTATAGCGCAACCTCCTGCCAATTTTTCGGTCATTTCAAGCTTAAATCCGAATTTTTCGGATACGGCATTTAAAACTTTTTTGGCTTCGTTCATGACCTCGGGGCCGATGCCGTCACCTGCTAAAACTGCGATCTTGTAGGATTTCATCTTAGTTCTCCTTTTTCTCTTCCTGTTCTTTTTCCTGCTCTATGACCTGTGCGCGGTAAATGCTGTTGCTAGCAGAGATGAGCGACAAAGCCGAGGCTTCAATAACGTCCGTCGAGATGCCTACGCCGTAATAATGACGACCTTCGTAAATTACATCGACGTTAACCTGTCCTTGGGCATTCATGCCTGAACCTTTGGCATTGATCTGGAAACTTTCTAGTTTGAGCTTCAAGCCGGTCAGACGGCTGATGCAGTTGAATACTGCATCTACAGGACCGTTGCCTGTACCTGATTCGGTGCGGGTGCGTTTACCGATGCGCAGTCTTACCGAAGCCGTGGGAATAATGTTTTTTCCGCCTGACATCACCGAAAGATTGTCGAGCTTGAACTGATTTTCCTCATCCTCATCTTGGGAGAAGTACATCAAAGCTTCAAGATCGTAATCAAAAACCTGACCTTTGCGATCGGCAAGTTTTAAGAAACGCTGATAAATATCGTCAAGGTTGTAAGTGCCTTCTTTATACCCGAGTTTCTCAAGCACGGCTTTGATCATGTGACGGCCTGAGCGGGCGGTCATATGCATGTTGTTTTCTTTAAAGCCGACGCTTTCTGGCGTGAGAATTTCGTAGGTTTGCTTATTCTTCAGCACACCGTCCTGGTGAATTCCCGAGCTGTGAGCAAAGGCATTGGAACCTACAATGGCTTTGTGAGACGGAACCGGTTCATTACATACAGAAGCCACCATTTGTGAGGCGCGCGCGATGTTTTCTGCAATGACATTGGTGTATACGCCGTTCATGTACGGAGCTCTGAGCTTCATACTCATGACGACTTCTTCCAAAGAGCAGTTACCGGCACGTTCACCAAGACCGTTCATACAAACTTCTATCTGGCGTGCGCCTTCCTGAACTGCAGTCAGTGAATTGGCCGTGGCCATACCTAAATCGTTGTGGCAGTGAACGCTGATGCGGGCCTTGTCGATATTCGGAACGCGGTTGAATAAAGTCTTGATGATACCGCCGAATTCGTAAGGCAGGGTATAACCTACGGTATCGGGGATGTTGACGGTGGTGGCACCTGCGTTGATAGCGGTCTCTACGATGCGGCAGAGGTGATCTATGGGAGTGCGTCCTGCATCTTCGCAGGAGAACTCAACATCGTCAGTGTAGTTTCTGGCATAACGAACATGGTGATCGCACATCGCGATGATGTCATCGAAACTGCGGTGCAATTTGTCTTTGACGTGGATGTCGGAGGTAGCCACGAAAGTATGAATTCTGTAATGGTCAAGTCCGTGCAATGCTTCGTGTACGGCATCAATGTCTTTTTCCACCGTACGGGAAAGTCCGCAACATACGGCGTGTTTAAGCGCATGCCCGATGTCGTGTACGGATTTGAGATCTCCTGGAGATGAGATCGGGAAGCCTGCTTCGATCACATCGACCCCGAGTTCGTCGAGCATCATAGCAAGTTGCAGTTTCTGTACCGGAGTAAGAGAGCGCATCAATGCCTGTTCGCCGTCACGTAAGGTTGTGTCGAATATATAAACGTGGTTCTTATCGTCTGCCATAGTAAGCCTTGCAAAAACCTAAGTTAAGTTAACCGGGTAAGTCCGGCATTTGCAACATCATAGATCGTGCTTTTTGCAAAGCAAGCAGTTTTTGCAAAAAATATAAAATAAATCACTTATTTACTTGAAAAGTAATAATAAAATTTTTTAAAAATATTGCATTTTGCAATAAGTATTTTTAGTAATTTTTTTGCAAAAACACCAATTTTTGCAAAAAAATTTAAGTATGGAAGGCAAAAGCAAACTAAAAAAAACGGTGCTTGAAAAAGCACCGTAAGCAAGATGTGATTTGCCGTTTAATTTAATTTTTCCTGAACGATCTCAAAACCGCCGACGCAATCGGCATTAGGAATGAAATTCAAACGGTTGGTAAAACCTTCTGGTATATCTTCCTCGTGGTGTGAAACAAACAGCACCGAAGTGTGACCGTGTTTCATGATATAGGTAATGAATGCCTTTACCTGAGCGCGGGCAAAGCCGTCTAGCCCCTGCAAAGGTTCATCCAGGATCAAAAGCGGAGGAGTTTTTACCAAGGCACGGATGATGAGCAGCATACGCTGCTGTCCGAAGGACAAAGCTTTAAACGAAGTATGCTCTTTATCGGCAAGTCCTGCGATCTTAAGCCAGGTGCGGGCACAGGAGAGTTCCTCATCTCCTGGGTGGGTATAAAGGCCGATGGAATCGTAAAAACCTGATAACAGTACGTTGATGGCAGGCGAGCTTACGCGATAGTCAAGATGCAGGGCGCCGGAGACTGCTCCGTAATATTTTTTGATATCCCAAATGCTTTCGCCGCTTCCGCGTTTAAAACCGAAGACGGTAACGTCGTTTGCGTATACCAGCGGGTTGTCACCGGTAATGAGCGAGAGCAGGGTTGATTTTCCTGCTCCGTTTGGCCCCATGATGTGCCAGTGTTCACCCGGGTTAACCGTAAAATTGAAATGATCGAAGATCACGCGCTGATATTCTATGTGAATGTCACGCAGTTGAATTATGGGACCTGACGGGATCTGCTTTAAGGCAAATTTTGACGGCGTACGCGGCGGATTGACATCCGGCATGTCTGCATATCCTAAAAGTACTTTGGCATCGGGATCTTTTTCTATTTCCTCTCTTGACGAGAGTTTTGTTATGGCACAGTCCTGAATGATGCCCATTTTGGTAAGAGTTTCCGGGATCTCGGAGGGGCGGTTGACGATCAGCACAGTAGGCGTTTTATAACGCAGGTGCATGTCGTTGATGAGCTGTAAAAGGTTTTTGCGGGTCTGGATGTCAAGGGCATCAAAAGGAGTGTCCAGAACCAAAAGATTAGGTTTTGAGCACAAAGCCTGTGCCAAAAGAGCCTTGCGTCCTTCGCCGCCTGAAAGAGTGCGCAACGGTTTATTTAAAAGCGCTCTTAAATTCATGCCGTCCATAACTTGATCATAAATTTCAGGATCGGCATTAGTAAGCAGATCTGCAACGGTAATGCCTATTTCTTCCTTGGCAGTGGTCGAGTCGGAATTGCGCATGTTGTAGTCATCTTCAAAAAGTTTCATCTGCTTTTCAAAGGAGACTAAAACCGGATGATAATTTTCAGGAGCACTGCCTCCGATAAGTTCAAGCTCTCCTGCAAAGGCTCTGGCTATTGAGGTTTTTCCGCTGCCGTTGCCGCCTATGAGAACGATGAGATCGTCAGGTGCTACGGTAACAGTACCCAAGTTAGCAGTAGGTTCTTTTCCATGTGATTTTTTACTGATGCGAAAAAGTGCGTTTTCCCACGTGATGGTACGGGTGGTCATGATGTATGCCTGTGTTGTATTTAAAAATAATGAGTGATTGTAACAGGATCGCCTGCATACATCTTTCATACATTCTTTTGGAATCAGCTTTTGTCAAAAAGGTTGCTGCAAATTAACTTTGATCCTCTGCGCAAAAACGATTAAAAAACGTGGATCCGGTCCCGATCATGCTTTACCTTTCGTATAAGGTGAATTTTTTTGCCTGTTTTGAGGCAGTGAAAACCGAATTCAACAGACAAGGAACAGTCACAAATTACATAAGGATGTTCCATAAGGAGATCATAATATGGCAGAGCGCAACAATACTTTTGCGGTGCTTTTAAAACCCGGAGAGGAACAGCCGGCAATAGGCAGAGCCGCCCAATACGCTCATTTTGAGCCTTCCATTGAAGTTACCGCAGTACGAGTGGTAAACAATTGGAGATCCGGCGAGGAAAATGCCGTTACCAATAAGGTAAAGGCTGATTTTGAAAAATTGCGCCGCCGCTATCCTGCCATATTGAATTTTAAATTAAAGGTGATCTTTTCAAAGGATGTTCCAGAAGCTTTCGTAAAAGAGTGCCATGACGGCGGATATGCTTTGGCCATAATTTCTGCCAACCGACGCAATACCATCAAAGATCTTTTTATAAGTACCATTGACAGCAGTATTATGAAGACCATCTCGATCCCTTTGATGGTGGTAAAAGACGAGCACAGTCAGAGCAAGCTCGGACGCACCATCTTGCTGGCCGTGGATTTTGAGGAAAGCTCGCATCTTAAGATTTTAGATGAGAAATTGTTAGGCGCCGCGGTTAAATTTGCCGAGCATTTCAACGGCGAGGTGCATATAGTCAATTGTGTAAGTCCGGTAAATCGCGGTCTTATGGCAGGTGATACCAGTTTGTCAAAGATCATCACGGGAAGCGGAACCATGAGCCGAGTAGGCGTGCATCACCGTATCGTTGAGGAGTTTGCAGAGGAACATAATATTCCCATTGCACATACTCACGTGGTGGAAGGTCGTATCGACGAGGAGATCCCAAGACTTTGCGAACAACTCGATGCCCGTATGGTGTGCATGAGTTCAAGTCCCAGATCGTCTTTCTTCGGTACGGTAAACTCTTCTGCCTGCGAGCTGGTGTTAGAGCAGATCCGCGGTGACGTCTTCATAGTCACTGCAGAGCAGCAAGCGTAAACAGCAGACAAGGTAAAAGCCCCCGTGAAAAACGAGGGCTTTTTAAATGCAGTGTCTTAAATCAGACGTTAAACAGGAACTCAAAAAGATCGCCGTCCTGCACTACGTAATCTTTTCCTTCCGAGCGCAGTTTGCCTGCTTCTTTTGCCCCAACTTCACCGTTGTATTTGATGAAATCGTCGTAGGCTATGGTCTGAGCACGAATGAAACCGCGTTCAAAGTCAGAGTGGATCTTGCCTGCTGCCTGCGGTGCGGTGGCGCCGACTTTTACCGTCCAGGCTCTTACTTCCTTGGGACCTGCTGTGAAGAAAGTTTGTAATCCCAGTAACTGGTAACCTGCACGGATCACACGGTTAAGCCCGGGTTCGGTAATTCCCATGCTGTCCATAAATTCTTTGCGATCTTCATCGTCCATGGATGCAAGATCTGCTTCAACTGCGGCAGAAACCGGTACCACTACCGAACCTTCTTTAGCAGCAATTTCCTTTACCTCATCAAGATAAGGATTGTTTTCAAAACCGTCTTCTGAAACATTTGCAATGTACATCACCGGTTTTAAGGTCAGGAAATTGAAATTCTTAATGGCTTCGCGATCGGCTTTGGTAAATTCAACCTGACGGAGGTTTTTACCTGCTTCAAGAGCCGGTTTGCATTTTTCCAAAGCAACTACCTGAGCCAAGGCTTCTTTGTCGCCGCCGGTGCGCGCGCGTTTGGTCAGACGCTGCAGAGCCTTGTCACAGATCTCAAGATCGCTTAATGCAAGCTCGGTGCTGATGATCTCGATATCTTCGCGGGGATTAACCTTACCGCTTACGTGGATCACGTTCTCATCGTCAAAGCATCTGACTACGTGAGCAATGGCATCGGTTTCGCGTATGTTCATCAAAAACTGATTACCAAGACCTTCGCCTTTGGATGCACCTTTGACCAAACCTGCGATGTCGACGAATTCCATGGAAGTGGGGACTATCTTGGCAGGGTGCACAATGGCTGCAATCTTATCAAGTCGCGGATCAGGTACGGGAACTATACCGGTATTAGGATCGATGGTACAGAAAGGGAAGTTCTCAGCAGCGATCCCGGCTTTGGTTAAGGCGTTAAAAAGTGTAGATTTGCCAACGTTCGGCAGACCTACTATGCCGCAGTTAAAACCCATGATGTCCTCTTTAAATTTTTCTTTTTAGTTGATTAGTTGTTTTGATTAGGTTTAAAGCCGTTTACGGCGCAGGTAGCCTTTTGCAGACCCGAGGTATACAACGTTTTCAAAGCCTGCAATGCACAAGAGTATGCTTCGTCTATATCCTCGCGATCATCAGGCGAACAACGCCCGAGAACCCAGCTTATGACGTCGCGTGAAGGAGGCATGCCTATTCCTATGCGCAGCCTCATGAAATTCTGATTGTTGCCAAGGCATGCTCCTATGCTTTTAAGGCCGTTGTGACCTGCAAAACCGCCTCCGATTTTAAGCTTCATATGCCCCGGCATTAGATCCAGATCGTCATGTACGACGAGTATTTCTTCAGGTGTAATTTTAAAAAAAGAGCACAAAGCGGCGACACTGCGTCCGCTTTCATTCATAAAAGTGGTCGGAAAGAGCAGTCTTACGTCGTGATTTGCGAGATTTCCGCGTGCGCTCATGCCCAAAAAACGACTTTCGTTTTGCAAGGTAACATGCATGTCATCGGCAAGCAGTTGCAAAAAATCCACTCCCACGTTATGACGGGTATGTGAATATTGTGAGCCCGGGTTTCCAAGCCCTACGATCAGTTTTGGTAAAACTTGGCTTTTTTCAGTCACAGATCTTTACCTCATTTTTTTGCTCGCAGGTGAGCTTACTGCAGAGTTCATTTACTGTTTGGTTATGTTGTGAAATGACAAAATCACCTGCTATCTGACATAACGGAACCAAAACAAAAGCACGCTCGTGCAAGTGCGGGTGCGGCAATATCAGTTCTTTTGTGTGCATAACCAAATCGTCAAAGGCGATCAGGTCAAGATCCAGAGTACGCGGACCGTATTTTAAGTTGCGAACGCGATGAAAATCTTGTTCCAGCTTTTGCATGCAGTGTAAAAGTGTAAGCGGATCAAGTCCGGTTTCAAGTTTACAGGCACAATTGATAAAGTCCGGCTGTTCCTTGTATCCCCAAGGTTTGGTCAGATAAAGCGAAGAAAACGCCAGCATGCGACAATCATCAAGTTTTCCCAAAGCTTTAATGGCCGCAGTAACGTTTTCTTTGCTGTTTCCCAAATTGGATCCTATGGAAATTAGTGCAACTGACATTTTTAAGGATCCAAATGCATGGAAGCGCGCCAGGCACGGGCACGGGCCAAACGATCCTCTCTTTCAGGATCAACGGTTTCAACAGTTGTCTGTTTGCTTGGTTTGGTTTCCTGAGTCAGTACGGAAGTTTTGTGCTGCTCGTTTGTTATCGCAGTATCTTTTACGTCGCGTTTTTTCTTATTTTTTGACGAACGTGATTTCCTTTCTGCCTCAAATCCCGGGCTCATACTCCAAGGATCGGTATTTTCCGTATCGAAATTTGCCGCGTCGCGTTCTCTTGCCAGACGTTGTTCGTTTTTCTGCTTTGATCTTGCGGCGCTTTCGTCATAGTACGGTTGCCAGAAA
>JALEXT010000049.1 GCA_022779845.1 Succinatimonas sp. | reverse complement strand
AAGCCGTAAATACGCCCACGGTAAAGGTACGGTTGGCTCTTAAATTGCGTTTTTCGCCTAAGTATTTGGCTATTTGTACTGCCGATCCGGTTCCTATCATCATCGCCACGGCAAAGACGGCCCCTAAAAGCGGCCACATCATGTTTGCTGCCGCCAACGATTCATGCCCCATATAATGACCTACGAACATGCCGTCTATCACTATATACATGGCAGATACGGCCATACTCACAGATCCAGGGAGCACGCAATAACCAAAGAGTCTGCCTACGCTCATGTTCGCAAAGAGTTCGGAACGCATAATTATTGAAAATAAAAAAAGATGAACGCCGTTTAATAGAAAATCAGCATATTTTTAGGAGATCTATGCTGAAAGTCAATACATTAAAATATCAGGCGTAGGTAGAAAATGACAGCCATTCCTGAGCCGTTTGCCGACCCAATTGCTTTGATATCGTCTCATAAGCATCAGCCTTGGATGCAGAAGATCCTGAGGCGGCAAACAGACTCTGTGCTCTTGCATAAACCTTTTCATAAGAAGGATTGGCAGTATTCTGCTCCTGCCCGTCTGCACGAACTTCAGTTACTTCCTGAGAGTTTTCAAGCAGATCACGTCTGCTTTCAGCCGACTGTACCCGCTCTGACTTTAAAGAGGAGAGAGGAGATTGAACGTTAAGCGAATTTAAACTTACCGCCATAAAAAACCTCAGTGTTTACCCTGCTCGGAAACCTTTTTCCACGCTACGTCATCGCGCACGTAAAGCGGCAGAGCATTTTCAGGATCGCAGGTTTTACCCTGTTCAAACAATACCGCTCCCAGTTTTACGATCATCTGCGCATCGGGAAAATCAGAGCGTTTGATGATGTTGGGATTAAGGCCTGCAGCATACAAAAGCTCAACGCCGCTGCCTCCTGCATAAGCCGATCTTGCTCCCAAAGCATGAAACACGGCTTCAACAGCCGCTTCAGGCGGCAGGACCTTTGGCTCTAACAAAGCCTTGGGATAAGTTCCGCAACGATCATAGACAGCGCAATAGACCTCACCCATGCGGGCATCGATGGCGGCCACGGCAAATTCCTCATCGGTACCCTCAAGCGCCTGCATGGCCAAAGCTTCAAGGGAGCTTACTCCCGCACAACGAAGGTTAAGCCCCAATGCAAGTCCCTGTGCGGTGGAAGCGGCGATACGCACCCCGGTAAAAGATCCTGGACCTTTGCCGAAGACTATTCCGTTGAGATCCTCTTTTCCTATCCCGGCCTGCTTTAACACGAGATCCGTCATGGTAAGAATAAGTTCGGCATGCTTTTGAGGGGCGATCTCACTTATTTGTACAATTTCACCGTCAACATAAACGGCTGCCGAGCAATTTTCAGTCGAGGTTTCAACCGCCAAAAGATTCATACTTATTCTCCTTTTTGCTTAATCGCCGGCTTTGTGTGCAGTGATCTTAAAAAAGACTGCAACATGTTCAGACTGTTGCACATTGTAACAGGAGGCAAACTTTTCAAGAACAAACTTCCGTAACGTTTTTTCAACAAACGCGGATCACAGATCACCAGACCGCCGGTATCATCTTCATGCCGTATCAGTCTTCCCGTACCCTGTCTTAACTCGATCACCGCTTCGGGTACGGAAATATCGATAAAACTGCGTCCCTGTCCCTGACATTTTGAATCGTAATATTCACAGCGAGCCGCATACACAGGATCAGACGGCGATTTAAACGGCAATTTATCTATCACGACCAAGGACAAAGCCTGTCCCTGCACGTCGACGCCGGCCCAAAAAGAAGTGGTTCCGACCAATATTGCATTACCTAACTTACGAAATTTACTTAATAATTTGGTATTGGATAAACCTTCATTTTGGACTAATACCGTACGTTTTTTGCCAAACTGAGATCTGAGACCTGCAGCTACGGCCATCAGGGCATTATTTGAGGTGGTTAAAAAGAAAATTCCGCCTTGGTTTTCTTCAAGCAAAGGAGCCAACAGTTTTACCAGTTTGCCTTCGCGCCCTGCGGTATTTGGCTCGGGGAATTCTTCAGAGATCCAAAGCCCTGCATGATTGCGATAATCAAAAGCACTGGGAATGGCCAGCTCTTCAAGATTTTTTGAACTTGCTCCTATATCCCGGCGGAATTTGTCAAAACGTCCTGCCACGCTTAAGGTTGCCGAAGTTGCCAATACCCCGAGCCTGTGTTCTTCACATTTATTTAAAAAATTGCCAAATAGCGAACTTATCTCAAGCGGCGTGATCTTAAGGCTGTAACTGCGCTTTGATACTTCAACCGATCCCACGTTGGCGTTTTTCTGCAGACCTTTGTTTTCTGCTTTAAGTTCCATAAGGCTTTCTAAGGTATCCTTCATTTCATGAAGACTTGCCAACATGGAAGAAAACGCTTCCTCGTCATATTCCTTGCAGTCATCAAGAAAACGGCACATAGCCACGATCCCCGACCACAGAGCAGCCATAAGATCGCGAAACTTTAAATTCAGGATCTGCTCTTTGCCCGCATTGCG
>JALEXT010000041.1 GCA_022779845.1 Succinatimonas sp. | reverse complement strand
CAAGTGAATCACATTGGTGGTCAGCAAGAGGAACCCGCCGAAGATCTCCCAAGAGATCGGTAGGAATCCCCTCTCTTTAGAGAGGGGAGGATGTCAATCAGATTTTGTACAGTTAATTGCTGCAGTTCTTTGATAAAAAATTCGGTGTTTTCACAGCCTGTGGTGACAGTTTGATCTATGTAGTCAAGAGCAACTTCAAGATTGGTGATTTCGGTGAGTTACTCTTTTTGACTTGCAAGCAGAGCGTTTGAATTTTGATCCATTTGCAGATAGTCTGAAACGGTGGTTCTGTTTCCTTCGATGCGAGCAGATCCCAAGCTTTCCTGCTTTTGGAAAATTCTTTTAATTTGCTTGAATATGTGTTCAGGAGTTGTAACTGCTAACTTCACACGGCGCAGGTGCTCTAATTCGAACAAAATATCTGTAAGCGGAGAATCATATGAAGGTTTTAGCAATTGCAAAGGATAATCTTTGAAATTTGCCTGGGGTTCTTGGTTCATAAAAAAGTTAAATATCTCAAATCAACTCTTGCTAAGATCTCAAAAAACATCACTTAACTATTTGATCTTTAAAAAATGATGATTTCGCAAGATCTCAAATTATGCTAAGGCAAGATCGCAAAAAAACAAGTTTACAAAGTCAGAAACAAATAACGCCGCGGTGAGGCGGCGTTAGGCTAGGGCTTGTTAATTTTTAAGATTTTAATCAGACGTTAAAGCCGAAATACTTGTTGGTGTTGTTAAAGGAGATGTCTTCGACAATCTGCCCCAAGAACTTCATGTCATCAGGATACATGCCTTTTTCAACCCAGCCTCCGATGAGATTGCACAGTATCCTTCTGAAATATTCATGACGGGTATAAGAAAGGAATGATCTTGAATCGGTAAGCATGCCGAGGAAGTTGCCGAGTACGGAAAGACTTGCAAAAGAAGTCATTTGATTGATCATGCCGGTGTAATGATCGTTAAACCACCAGGCAGAGCCCTGCTGGATCTTGCCTTGAGCTTCAGGTCCTTGGAAAGCTCCTATGGCAGTACCGATCACCGGATCGTCGGCAGGATTTAATGAATACCAGATCATCTTGGGAAGGCTTCCTTGTAAGGTAAGCTCGTTCATAAATCTGTCTATGCCTTCTGCACAGAGACGATCGCCCATGGTGTCAAAGCCGGTATCAGCACCCAAACGCTCATACATAGGTGTATTGGGATCACGTACGGCGCCAAAATGCATTTGCATGACCCAACCGTATTTGGCATAGCCTTTGGCAAGGTGTAAAAGGATCATGGTCTTGTAAGCTTCGGTTTCAGCAGCATTGACGCTTTCTTTTCTCAAACCTTTTTGGAAGATGACTTCAAGTTCACTGTCACTTATCTTGGTGCAGTAAGCGTAATCGATACCGTGATCGGCAGCGCGACATCCCATGTCGTTGAAGAATTTCATACGCTCATCGATGGCGGCAAAAAATTCTTTGCAGGTGGTGATCTTAGTTCCGGTAAGTTTGCCTACTTTTTCTACATATTCGGCAAAACCAGGTTTCTCAACTTTCATGGCTTTGTCAGGACGCCATGCCGGCAACACTTTGCATGGAGAATTGGGATCGGCTGCCAGTTTCTTGTGCCATTCCAAAGAGTCTGCAGGATCATCGGTAGTGCAGATGCATTTTACGTGCGACTGTCTGATGATGCCCTGTACGGTCATGTCGTCGGACTTTAATTTTTCGTTGCACTCATTCCAGATCTCGTCACAAGTGTCTTCATTTAAGATCTTGGTGATCCCGAAATAGCGCTGCAATTCAAGGTGAGTCCAGTGGTAAAGCGGGTTGCCTATGGCACGGGGCAGGGATTTGGCAAACATCTTAAATTTTTCATAATCGCTGCTCTTGTCGCCTGTGATCAGATCCTCAGGAACACCGTTTGATCTGATCATGCGCCATTTGTAGTGATCGCCTGAGAGCCAGGCGTCGGTGATGTTGCGAAAACGGTAGTTTTCAGCTATCTGCTGCGGATTGATGTGGCAGTGATAGTCGATGATGGGCATCTTGGCGGCATGATCGTGAAAGAGAGTTTTGGCTGTATCGCTTTCCAAAAGGAAATCTTTATCCATAAATTTTTTCATTTTTATATCCTTAATTGCGAGCAATAAGACCGCCAAAAGCGGTCTTATCTAAAATCAATATCCGAGCATTTCCTTGGCTGTGACACCCATGGAGGCGTCATAACCGCAGATCTGCGGGATCCAAGAGCACAGGAAGGGCAGGTAGGTAATGGCCAGCAGTACTAAGAAGATCACGGCGTAGTAAGGAAGAATGTTCTTCATGACACGCTCGATGGTGGTCTTGCCTACTTTAACACCTACGAACAGGATGTTGCCCACAGGAGGAGTGATAAGGCCGATGCAGAGGTTGTAGGTGATGATGATACCGAACTCAACTGGGCTTAAACCGCAACTTATGGCAATGGGCAGGAAGATCGGGGTAAAGATCAGTACTGCCGGAGTGGTGTCGAGGAAGGTGCCGATAAAGAGCAGGAATACATTGATGATAAGCAGGATCACTATCTTGTTATCGGAGATGCCGTGCAACAGAGCACCTACTGCATCAGGGATCTGTACGAAGGAAATTACCCAGGACATAATGGAGGATACACCGATCAGGAAGATGATGATCCCGGTCATTTCTGAAGAGTCCTTGTAGATCTTTAGCAGACCTTTTAAGGTGAGGTTTTTGTAGCAGACTGACAAAATGAGGGAATAAACCACGGCGACGATGGCGCCTTCCGTTGCAGTGAAAGCACCGACGATGATACCGCCTATCACGATGACTATCAAAAGCAGAGCAGGAACGGCTTCAAAAGTAGTCTTGGCAAAAAGCTGCAGAGTAAGTTTTTGCGAGTCGCCTTTATAGCCGTTGCGCTTGGCAATGATGGTGGCGACGATCATACAGGCTAAGCCCCAGAGTATGCCCGGCAGGTAACCGCCTAAGAACAAAGCTGCAACCGAGGTGCCGCCTGAAACCAAAGCGTAGGTAATGAGTACGTTTGACGGCGGAATTAAAAGACCGGTAGGTGCGGTAGCCACGTTAATGGTTGCCATGAAATCTCTTGAATAGCCGTCTTTTACGGCGATGGGACCGATGATGGTTCCCATGGCAGAAGCTGCGGCAACGCCAGATCCGGAGATGGCACCGAACATCATATTGGCCATGGCATTGGTATGAGCATAAGAGCCCGGAAGTTTTCCTACCAATACGCGGGCAAAATTCATGAGCCTGATGGCGATGCCGCCTTGGTTCATGATGTTACCTGCCAAAATGAAGAAAGGAATGGCGATCAGGGTGAATACCGAGACGCCGGTGAAAGTACGCTGAGCGCCGGTGGTCAACATCATGTTGAAGTCAAGCGCCACGCCTCCTGCGATCACCGAGGAAATGGCGATGGCAATGGCAATGGGAACTCCCAAAACGAGCATGAATACCATGCCCAAGGCGAGAATAATAGCAACTGTTGCAGTCATAATAGTAATACTCCTTAAATGCCGTCAGGCCTCGGCAGGTTCGCCGTATTTTTCAAGATCAGGCGAATTCAGTATTTTCAAGAGATCGATGAGGTTCATCAGTCCGTAAAGCAGGATGATGACGCCTGAGATGGGCAAAACCGAATATACGGCACCCATGGAGATGGTCAGGGAATTGGTGAGCTGATCGGCATTTTCAACGGCCATGATGTAACCGCCGTAGATGAGCAGAAACACTGCAGTTAAAATCACCAGAATTTCTGAGAACATGTCGAGAAATACACGTTTGGCACCGCGCATTTTCCCAGAGAGGAAAGTCATGGCCAGATGTCCGCGTTTACCGAAGACATAAGCTGCGGCTAAAATGGATAGCCAAGTAAAGCTGTAAGTTACGATCTCTTCTGAAACGGTACTCGGGGAATTGAAGAAATAACGGCATGAGATCTGGTAGGTTCCCACGATGGTCATCTCGATGAACAAAACCATGCAGATAAACATCACGACGCGATCCAAGAGCTGTCTTAAGGCTTGCATGAAGTAAGCTCCTTTAATAGTAGTAGGTAGTTTCCAAAAATATCCCCGTTTGGATAACCGCACGGGGATCTGGAATTTAGGTCGTCTTCCTAAGATTTAGGATGCGGATCCGTTATTTGTTGGCAGCGTCGTAGGCAGAAGCTTTCTCGTAGAGATCCTTGATGGCAGGATTGTCTTTGAGTAACTGCTCGTGCAGAGGCAGAACCTTCTCGCGGAAAGCACTGGCATCGACGTTGATGAACTCTACGCCCATCTTCTTTGCCTGCTCTTTGGCTTCGTCAACTGATTTGTGCCAAGCGGCAAACTCAACTTTCTGAGCTTCCTGGCAGGCTTCTTCAAATACCTTGCGATCCTCATCAGGCAGGCCCTTGTAGAATTTCTCAGAGACTACGAGCATGTCAGGGCACATCTGGTGACCGTCATAGGAGAAGTATTTGCAAACTTCGCCGTGTTTTTGCTGAGTAAGAGCCAACTCGTTGTTCTCGGCACCGTCGATCACGCCCTGTTGCAAAGCGGAATAAACTTCACCGAAGGCCATTGGAGTGGCGGCTGCGCCGAAGGCATTCATCATGGCGACGTTGGTAGGACCGGCCTGAACACGGAACTTCTTGCCCTTCAAATCGTCAACGGTCTTAATCGGGGTCTTGGAATAGAAATTACGGGTACCGGCAGTATAGGCACCTAAGCATCTGAAACCGTCTTTTTCTGCATTTGCTGAAAGGGCAGAGAGAATTTCAGGCTGAGAAATGAAGCCTTCGTAAGCTTTTTCTGAAGTGAAGAGGAAAGGTACGGAGAAGACTGCATAGGTCTTGTCGAATGATTCGATGTTTGCAGTTGAAACGCCCAAGAACTGTACCACGCCCTGTTTTATGAGCTCAAGCACCTTTTCGTTGGCGCCTAAAGTGCCGTTGGGGAAGATCTGGATGTCGTATTTGTCGCCCAACTTGCTTTCAACATAGTTCTTCATGGCGACCCAGCCTGCGTGCTGAGGATGTGATTCGATCTGAGTGTGGGAAATGCGAACGGTGGTTTTGGCTTCAGCACTTGAGGCGGCAAAGGCAACGACTGCGGCAACGGCGGCAGCAACTCCTAACAGTTTATTGATACGCATAATATATATTTTCCTTAATGTTTATTTTTATAACAAGCCCCGAAAGAAAAGCGCTTGCGTACTGTTCTTTTATACGGGACGACATAACGGATTTGTTCGATTGCCGTTATGCAGTCGGAAGTTATTAGTTGGAGATTCGTAACTTCCATGCAAGCTATTATAGAGATTGATCCCTCTTAAACTGTGTGCTGTATCTCATTTTTGGCATTATTTTGTAAACTAGCCTGCTAGCATTCCAGTTCTTACTTAGAAGTTATGCGTAACTATTTTTATTTATCAATATGTTATTTAAAGAATGTCAGTCAATGATATTTTTTATTCTAAAAAAATAAAAGTTTTTTAAAGTGTGTGCAATGGCACAAAAACGGGTGTTTTGAGCAGAATTTACACCATGCAGGAAAAAAAACGGAGCCCTCAGGCTCCGTTTTCAAAAGGTGAATTTTATTAAAATTCGGCATGTCCCGGAGTACGGGGGAAGGGAATGACGTCGCGCAAATTACCGGTGCCGCAGATGTAATCTACGATACGCTCAAAGCCCAAGCCGAAGCCTGAGTGAGGCACGCTACCGTAACGGCGCAGATCGCGATACCACCAGTAGGCATCCTTGTTAAGTCCCAATTCTTCCATACGCTTGTCAAGGCGTTCAAGGCGCTCTTCACGCTGAGAGCCGCCGATGATCTCGCCTATGCCCGGAGCCAATACGTCCATGGCGGCTACGGTCTTGCCGTCCTCGTTCTGGCGCATGTAAAAGGCTTTGATGTCCTTAGGATAATTGCGTACCACTACCGGAGCGTGGAAGTGCTCTTCGGCAAGGTATCTTTCATGCTCTGATTGCAGATCGATACCCCATTCAACCGGATATTGGAACTTCTTCTTGGCTTTTTTCAAGATCTCGATGGCTTCGGTGTATTCGACCTGAGCAAATTCTGAGTTAATGAAGTGCTCAAGGCGGTTGATCGCCTCTTTGTCCACATGCTGTACGATGAATTCAAGATCGTCGTGGCAGTGCTCAAGCACGTAGCTGAAGATTGCTTTTAACATGCGGCCTGCAGTAGCGGCACAACCGTCAAGATCGGTAAAGGCCATTTCAGGCTCCACCATCCAGAACTCGGCCAAGTGGCGGGTGGTGTTGGAGTTTTCGGCACGGAATGTAGGTCCGAAGGTGTAGACCTTCGAAAGTGCGCAGGCATAGGTTTCAGCCTCAAGCTGACCTGATACGGTCAGATAGGAGTGACGACCGAAGAAGTCTTGCGAGTAATCCACCTTGCCGTCGTCTTTTTTGGGAAGCTTATCCAAATTGAAGTTGGTCACGGTGAACATCTCTCCTGCGCCTTCACAGTCTGAGGCGGTGATCAGCGGAGTGGAGAGCCAGAGGAAGCCTTCTTTTTGGAAGAAAGAGTGGATGGCAAAGGCACTGGCATTGCGAATGCGCATCACCGCACCCATCAGATTGGTACGCGGACGCAGATGGGCGTATTCGCGCAGATATTCAACGCTGTGTCGCTTGGCACTCATAGGATAGGAATCGGGATCTTCGACAAAGCCCAAAACTTTAACAGAATCAGCGTGGATTTCAACGCTTTGGCCTTTACCTTGAGATGCAGTCAGCGTGCCGTCCACGGCTACGGAGCAACCGGCGGTCAAACGCAGGATCTCGCTTTCGTAATTCTCAAGATTTTTATCGGCGATCACTTGTAAATTGGCAAAGCAGGAGCCGTCGTTTACGGCTATGAATGAAAAACCTGCTTTGGAATCGCGGCGGGTTTTTACCCAACCTGCGAGAGTTACCTTGCTGCCTACTAAAGAAGGATCAGCAAGCAGCTGTTTAACGCTTGAAATGCTCATGTGTTATTTCCTGTCTGTTTTCAAACTGTTGATTTGGCTTTGATCTAGATGACCTGCGTGGGTCTTTATTAAAAACATGCCGCGCGGAGAGCTTTTGCCGCGACTTCCTACAACCAAAGCCGGAAGATTTTTAGTGTGCTGCTCGTCTAAAAAGCGTTCAAGTTCGCGTGCCACGTTCATTCCGGCGTAGCGGCTCTCGATTTCAAATTCCTCATGGGTATCGGGAGCTTTGACCGTGCCTTGCACTATGGTAAGACCTTTTTCAGCGGTAATTGAACTTACCTTGGCTACGGTGTGCACGCCGTTTACGAACAGTATGCGCATCCTTGCATAAATAAAGAAGCTTTTGGCAGCAAGTATGCCAAAGAGCAGTACGAAAAAGTACTGAGTCCAAGGATGTTGGTGTCCTGAGGCTATGAAGGTATAGACAGCCAGTACGAGACCTATGCCAGAGATGAAAGCGTAAATGATCCCGAATACCAACTGAGCCGTGCCGAGGCGAGGTTCAAATGAATTGTTACGGCGACGCTGAGCGTTTTGTTTGTCGTCCTGATCCATGAAATACCTTTATTTATTCTGAAACATTGCT
>JALEXT010000027.1 GCA_022779845.1 Succinatimonas sp. | reverse complement strand
TTTACCAGTCAGCTCACGATATATGCACAGGCAGACTAAGAAACCGTAAAAAACGGCAACCACGGCTGATTCTGTGGGAGTGAAGATACCTGCATAGATACCGCCTAAAATCACAATCGGCATTAAAAGAGCCCAGACGGCGCTTTTAAAAGATTTTAAGAAACGTATGAAAGAGAAACCGCTTTCTTTGGGGAAATTCTCTTTACGAGCTTTGACATAAGCCCATACGCACAGAGCTATACCGCAGATGATACCGGGGATGATACCGGCCATAAGCAATTTGGCTACCGAAGTATTGGTGATATTTCCGTAAATAACGAAAACCGTTGAAGGAGGGATCACAATACCCAAGGTACCGCCGATGGCCTGCACTGCAGCTGAGTAATCTTTAGGATAGCCGCGTTTGACCATTTCAGGATACATGATGCCGCCGATGGCTGCGGTAGTAGCTACTGAAGATCCTGAAATAGCAGCAAAGAAGGTACAAGCTACCACGGACACCAGTGAAATACCGCCTGAGATCCAACCAACCAGGGTATCGGCAAAACTAACCAGTCGTTTTGACAGACCTCCCTTGGCCATAATGTCACCTGCTAAGAAGAATGCGGGCAAAGCCAACATGGCAAAATTGTTACACCCTGCAAACATCTTTTGGGTGATGAGAGATAACGAAAGGTTGGGATCAACCGACAAAGCCACAATGATGGCTCCGCCTAAAGACCAAGTCACGGGCATGCCTATAACCATCAGGCCTGCCAAAGTTATGAGCATAAGAATTGCAGCAAGATCCATGATGCTATTCCTCGTTGGAGCTAAAAGCCTTTACGGCATCGCAGAAATTAAACACGGCGGCACAGGCTGATAAGAAGAAACCCACACCTAAAATCGTATACATGATCTGCATGGACATTCCCAATGCAGGAGAACTTTGATACTGTGAAACATCGATCATGCCGAAACTTGAGTAGAAGAACACCACGGTGATCACCACTGTCAGAGCTTCACGCAAGATATTTAGATATTTCAAAGCATGCCTGCTGATCTTGTGATCGATGATATCTATACGTACCAACTGTTTTGAACTCATCGCCAGATTAAGGCCGAGTAAAGTCAAAGTTACGTAAAGATAACGGGAAACTTCCTCTGACCAAGGGATGGAGTAAAACACCACGTAGCGGGTAGCAGTCTGTACAAAAATCACCGTCATCATGATGATCATGCACAAGGCGATGATCGCACGTGCTACCGACTGAATTTTTGTAAAAATATCGCGTAAGGATCCCATAATCCAGCTCCTTTATTCGGCCAATGCGGCGATGCGATCGCCAACTTCTTTGAAAGCGGCACCGTACTTCTGACGCACGACAGCACTCTTTTCGATAAAGCCTTTTTTATCTGGATAAGTTACCTGCATTCCCTTGCTTTCAAGGGTAATAATGGCTTCTTTATCCATCTTGCGAGAGAGAGCACGCTCTTTTAACGAGGCTTCGTTCATGCAGTCGTTCAGAAGTTTTTGATCTTCAGCACTTAATCGATCCCAAATCTTTGGAGAAAAGAGTATGAACACGGTCGAATAGCAATGCTCGGTCATGGCCATATTTTTATTGACCTCAACCACATTATTCTTATCGATAACCGTGGCAGGATTTTCCTGACCGTCCAAGGCACCTTGTTGCAAACCGGTATAGGCATCGGACCATGACATGGGCACGGGATCTGCTCCCAAAGCAGCCCACAGATCCTGGTGAATTTTGTTTTCCATCACTCGAATGCGCAAACCGGAAACATCTTCAACGCTGTTTACCGGACGTTTGGAATTGGTCAGATTACGAAAACCTGACTCCCAAACGGCAAAACCGCGCAGACGGACTTTTTGTAATTTATCCAAAAATTCCTTGCCGATCTCACCTAAAAAAACCTTGTCGGCATGCTCCGTTGAAGTGATGGTATAAGGCAAATCAAATACCGCAATGCTGGGTTCGAAATTAACTAGCACGGACTGATTTACCACGGCCATATCCAAATCGCCCATCTGCACGCTTTCGATATTCTCTCGCTCTGAACCAAGCTGACCGTTATGGAAAGTATGTACGCTAATGCGTCCGTTACTTTTCTCGTTTACCTCTTTGGCAAACTCATCCATGCTTTTGCCTATGGCACCGTCTGATGCTGATGCCTGGGCCATACGCAAGGTGATCTTACCGTCGTTCTGCCCACCGCAACCGGTAAGCAACAACGCAGTCATCACCGCAACTCCCATTACGCTTTTAATGTGCATAAACACTCCTACGTTTGTTTAAAAACTTTCACATCAGTTATCAGAAAATCGGACATGATTTCCGCTTTCTGATAACCTTCGAAAATTAAGGAAGATTTAAAGATCCGTCCTGAGCTCTGGTTTGCGTCCAGGTCGTAACCTCATCGCTGTTTGGATATTTAGCAGCTTCTTTTTCGTTAAGCTCAATGCCGAGCCCCGGTCTTTCATTTGGATAAACATAGCCTTTTCTGAACTCTGGCAAGCCGTCAAAGACGTCCAACAACGCTCCCTCTGGTCCTTTTAACTCCTGAATGACGAAATTGGGCGGACGAATGCCCGACCATTCCTGAACACCGAAATTAGGTACGGCCATATCGATATGAATGTTGGCAGCATGCCCCAAAGGAGACATATCACCGGGGCCGTGCCAGGCAGTGCGCACACCGAACTGCTCGGCAAAAATGGCTAACTTCATGGCAGGGGTAATACCGCCTATTTGCGTTACATGTACGCGAATAAAATCGATAAGACGACGGGCGATCAGATCGCGATACATGGCCTCGTTATTAAAGAGTTCACCTTCTGCCAAAGGTACGGTGCTGACCTGACGCATGCGCTCGAAATACTCGGTCTGATTTACAGGAAGAGCATCTTCCAGGAAGAACAGCTTATAAGGTTCAAGTTCGCGGGCAAGTTCCACTGCTTCTGCAGGGGCTATGCGCTCGTGTACGTCATGCACAAAATCTATGCCGAACCCTAAACGATCGCGCAGTGCGTCAAAAAGAGCCACAGTTTTACGCATGTATTCGCGTGAATTTAAATAAATGCCGTCATAAGCGCCCTCAGGAGCTGATGAAGGAGCCTTCATTTCAAGTCCGCCGCCGTAGCCGCCTGACTGTACGCGTAAATGACGTACGCCCAGATCCTGATAGTATTGAACCTGATCGACTATCTCATCGACAGTTGCACCGTCCACGTGACGATAAACAGGTACTCCTTTGCGTACCGCACCGCCGAAAAGCTGATAGACCGGCATGTTGGCCATTTTGCCCTTGATATCCCACAAAGCGATATCCACACCCGCAATGGCATTATTTTCAATACCGCCGTTGCGCCAGTAGGCATTTTGGTGCATGAGTTGCCAAAGTTCCTGAATATCTTCGACATTACGTCCGACCAAAAGCGGCTTCAGATAATCAAGTACGTAGCTGGTTACGGTTCTCCAGCGGTATGCAAAGGTTGCACATCCCAAACCGTAAAGTCCCGGCTCTGTAGTCAAAACTTTAACCACGGTAAGGTTGATCCCTTCAGGAGCCGTATTGATGACCTCAATATCTCTGATCTTAACGCTCATTTTTTCTCCGAAATTTGTCAGTTGTCTGACATTTATTTATATTTCAAAACAAGTTAAAAGGCATATAAAAGGCTTTTTCTTGTTTACTGTGATTAGATTATAGTTCAATTTTTATAACTTGTAAGTTGTCTGACAATCTTTTAGAAAAGATCATGATCTTGATCAAATTTTTTTCAGGCTCCCTGCTTATTCAATTCGTCTATGGCTACGCTGATATGGCGTTCAAGTTGTCGTACGGCTTTGCGATCGTCATGCTCTCTTATGGCTGTCAGAATGCGTTCATGATATTTCAAACCGTTATCAAAACCGAAAAGATCGTTCATCCTATGGTGGCTTCCGGCGGTGTTATCAAACACAGCTGCCAAAGAATCACTTAAAACCTCATTACCGCTGAAAAAGGCAATCGCCAAATGAAAATCCATATCGGCTCTGATAAACTGCTCAGCTTGTCCTATGCTCTCCCTCATGCGCTTTAGACATTGCTCAAGCCTCGCAGTCATTTCCTCAATATCAGAAGTACTGCGTTGCAAAGCCCAAACAAGTCCCTGCGGCTCTATTAAAAGGCGATATTCAAGTACGGCTCTGACATCCTCATACGAATGTGTTTCTACCATACCTTTTCCCAAACGCTCAACCGCATTTGAAATCAGATAACATCCTCGTCCCTGCTCCGGACGTAATATTTTCAAAGTTACAAAACGCGCAATAGCCATGCGCAAAGTAGCACGGGATACCCCCAATTCCTTTGAAAGCACATTTTCTGAAGGGATCTTCTCGTTTAATTTCCACGCACCGCTTTCTATGCAGTTTTTAATATGATCGGTAACTTCGGTGGTAACCAGCTGGCGATTGATTTTTTTCATTTTTATAACTTGTCTGACAACTATAAGTTGATTGTAAGATTTAAAGTTTTAACGATCAAGTTCATCTGTTACGGACAGTGATCAGTATTTTTTACGAATAAACTAAGTCTTTGATATACGATCAGTTTTTCTAAAAAAGGATTTAAGCACTTTTACTGCATAAAATCAAACAGTTAGTAACAACTTTGTGATCTACCGATCACCGTGTCAGCTTTTTTATTCAAAAATGTGATCCGGCGATCTTGCCGTCATCTTAGTTCTATGAAAGTACTGTATTCCTCCTTACCATAAGTTTTACTGACGTGGTACGGAGGAGCCTATGTACGAGAACTTTTTTCCTGAAACTGATGAGCCTGAATACAAAATCGAAGTTAAGGACGTCGGAAACTTAGCTCTGATTGCCGGAGCCTTCGACCATTTCGG
>JALEXT010000024.1 GCA_022779845.1 Succinatimonas sp. | reverse complement strand
TTTGATATTAAATGATAAAGTTTCCACCCAAACCCAAAAGTGAGTGATATAGCGTCCGTAAAGTCTGGATTTTGGGATCGACTGATCATAGACAGGTCGTGCGGAAATCAGATGGTGCGGATGTTTTTTGGAAAGAGAAATAAGTTTATCAAGATCCGTTATACAATGCTGACCGTCTGCATCTATCTGAATAACATAGGAAAATCCGTCGGATAAAGCCAGTTTTGCCCCTGCATATACGGCAGCACCTTTACCGCCGTTCTCCTTTAATGATAGGAGTTCAGTACCGTTTTCTCGTACAGCTTTTAGTATAAGTTCTCTTTCTTCAGCGTCGTTTCCGTCGTCAACGACATATATTTTTAATTTGTAAGCTTCAAGCGCTTTTAATACTGCTTTAAGAGCATGACCGTGACGGAAGCAAGGGATAACCACGGCATAATCTTTATTCACAATCCTGATCCTTATAATTTAGTTTGCCGCTGCTAGAAAGCGTAAAGCTATCTCCGTCCTGTCTTAAATATTCAAATTTTACCGTCTTTTTGTCATTTAAACATTGCAGTGTAAGACACAGCCGGATCTTGTCAGACGGGATCAACGGTTTCATAAATTTTACCGTCGGAACTCCGATCAAGCTGTGCTCTTTAGTAAAAAGGTATTGAGTAGCAAGTTTTTGTGCCCATAAAAGTTGTATGACTCCTGGCAGTAAAGGTTGCTTTTTAAAATGCCCTCTAAACCAGCAGAGATCATTTGGTAGTATTGCGTCAAAGCATACAGTCAATGGCTCTTTTTTTACCAGTTTAAACAAGTTTTCGTTCATTTCTTTTTTCCAATAACAGCCGTTCCAGCATGGCTCTTGGTCTTTTGCCGTTTTCGTTTTCGTAAAATGTATCTATTATTGTAAATTTGCGGGGAACGGCTGTTTCAATCAGGGAAAACAGTAGTTTCTTGCGCCAATTTATGATCATTCCCGTGCGATTTTCTTCAAAAAGTCTGCGTGTTGGAGGATCAAGTATGATTAATGCTGCAATAAAGGTTCTTTTTTTATGTATATACGGTATGCATTCGGCATCTTTTATTCCCGGAAGCTTTAACAGGCTTTGTTTTATTTCATTAAGACTGATACGTTTTTCTTCAATTTTAACGATATCATCGCTTCGTCCTTTAAGAATAAAACTTCCGTCTTCAAGTAAAGTTATATGATCAGATACGGTTAGCTCGCCGTCTAAAAGTTCAGATGACAAAGTGAAGTTAAAATTAGAAGGAGTAAGCCTCATTCCCTTAAATAGGGTCCATCCTTTTTGATGAGAGTTTTTGATTTTATATGCAATTATTCCGGTTTCGGTACTGCCGTAAATATCCAGAAGTTCGCTGTTGCTCCAGGTAATATATTCATCCGCATCCTGCTCATCAAGTGTGCCTCCAGCACAGACTGTAAGCAAAATACGCGGCGGTTTAAGAGAGCAGTCGATCCTTTTTAAAAAAGCCGGACTTGATACGAAAATCAGCGGATCTTTTAACTGTACAAGTTCTTCGGTAAAACGGATCCTTTGTTGATAAATTCTTATTTTGCAAATAAGCGGGAGAAAAACGCTGAAGGTGAGTCCGTACAGATGGCGAGCGGTAACACTTGCCGCAATGCACATTCCCGAATGCATGAGATCAGGGTAACGCTCAAACAAGAAATCTTTTAACAGGTATCCTTCTTGCAACATAGTTGAGACTTTTTTACGGATCCTTTTACTCTCTCCGCTGCTGCCTGAAGTAAACAGCGATATGTCAGGAAGGACTTCCGGAAAAGTTACTTTTTCTTCATGATCATGGGCAAAGTTTTGGGTTCTTGCAAAAACGGTACTTTTAAACTTGTTTAGAGCTGGATCTTCGTTGTCGGTCAGAATTTCATCAAAATAACCAATACTTTCGGTAAGAAAGTTATACGATGTTGATGGCAAAAGCACCGGTATCTTTGAGGTTTTAAGACAAGCACACAAGGCAACTAGCACCGAGGCAATGCTGTTTGTGACTATGGCAAAACGTTTAATCTCTTTTTTTGAGGACAAAATTTTGCTTAGCTTATTGATCGAGGCTCTTAACGCACCGTACTTCATGGCATTATTTTGATCTAAAAAAAAGATCTCTTCTGAAGAAGGTGAATTTATCAATACTTCAAGTTGTTGCTTTATTTGATTATTCTTGATCGGCATGTTTTTTAATATGCATCCTTATCAGAAACTCGCCTCCCATGATCGCTCCTGCAATAAGATAAGAAATACATCCGTTCCACAGAAGCCAAAGTTCATCATCACCTGATAAAACCGTAAAAAATGCCATCATGCCGTTAAATGTAAAAAATACACACCAAATGCAGGTTACTTTAAAGGTATAACTTAGCATTGCGGGAGTAATGGTTGCTTCAGTTAGCATGGCAAAACAGGTGATCACAGTAGGCGGTTTTATTAATGAAAAAAGGAAAGCACCCAAAAATACCGCATTAATCACTACCGGGTAGTAATGCAAGAGAGTGTAACGTTTTAAAAACCAAGAACTCAAAGCAAGCATGATCACAACTATAGATGCTATTCTGGTTGCTTTGAGTAAAATAAGCCCCTGTTTTTTTACATTTCCGATCGCTACCGTGCGCCATGTAAAAAAAAAGATCATTGCTGTGACGAGAACAATTTCAGCATTTACTTTCAACGCGTAATAAACGATAAAAGGCCACAACAGAGTGACCGGTACCGAGAGCAGGAGCAGCGTTTTTTTTAAAGACTTTAAATCAAGCCTGAGGATTTTCATCATTCAAAAGATGCCATACGGCTTCAACTACGTCATTGACCGTTTTCACCTGTTTAAAAATCTCAGGTTTAATCTTTTTGCCGGTACGTTTTTGTAACATTACGATAATATCAACTGCATCTATACTGTCCAAATCCAAATCTTCAAACAAAGAAGCTTCTGGTTTTATTTCTTGAGGATCGAGCTCAAAGAGTTTGACCATCATACCTTTTAGCTCATCTAGGATCTGTGCTCTTGAAAGTTTCTCCATTTTTTCCTCCCTAATCCTTAGTTATCAAATCGCTTCTTTGGGAAATGATGTAGTCGGCAAGTGTTGCTACAGAATAAAAATGGGCACGCATTTCTTCGCTTTCTGCCTTCATGGTCACGTTAAAGCGTTTCTTAACGGCTAATCCCAATTCCAAAGCATCGATGGAATCAAGTCCCAGTCCTTCGCGAAAGAGCGGGGCGTCTGTTTCAATATCTGAAGCAGAAAAATCTTCAAGATTTAAGGTATTAATAATCAATTCTTTAATTGTTTGCTGTAATTCTTCTTTTTTCATTTTTACTCCAAGCCAATAATTTCGACTGATAAAAGTTTACAAGTCTTCGGTTACTGCTATCCTCATTTCCTCCCAAACGGCCTTGATCTGGTTTAGTTAAGAGTCCGTTTAAAGATAGCTACGACCTCTTGTCTTATTTTAAGAGCAGCTTTTTGAGGATTTTCTTTTGCACCGTAGTCTAGCGGATCAATGATCTTGTGCACCGTAACTTTAAATTTCGGAATGCGCGGCGGCACATCGTACCATTTCATGCTTTTATCAAGGAAATGTTCAGAACAGCTTATGGTAACAACATGCAAAGGACATAACAAATGAGCGGATAATGAGGCAAATCCCTTCTTCAGCTTTATGGTTCCGTCGTGAGGCGTCCTGGTTCCTTCAGGAAAGATCAGAAGATTTTCTCCACGTTTTAAAATTTCTTCACATTCTTTAAGTAGTGACGAACCGTCGGTATTTATAAGATAACGGGCATTTTTAACGATCCCGCTTAAAGTCGGTTTATGTAACAGTTCTTCTTTTACGAGACAGTTTACTTCTGGCAAGTAAGATGCCAGCAGTACATAATCAATGTAAGTCGGATGGT
Organism: Succinatimonas sp.; assembly: GCA_022779845.1. Taxonomy (GTDB): domain Bacteria; phylum Pseudomonadota; class Gammaproteobacteria; order Enterobacterales; family Succinivibrionaceae; genus Succinivibrio. Next base: position 627 of record JALEXT010000024.1, on the reverse strand, counting down.
TGGCGACGATGATCATGCCGCGATCTTTTTGCAAATCTTTTTTGCCATGTATTTCATGATCAAGAAAACGTAATTTTTTCGCTATAAACCAAAACAAGCGAAACGACGCCGAAATCAAGCGACGAATTCGGAAAGTAAGTTCATTTCCATGCCAGAAACAACGCATGCATGGAAAGCAACATAAACGCATAATTACGGCAAATGTTGCAAACAATGAAAAATACAGCACATTTATCAGAAAAAGACGTGAACGGGTGATCATGATGATGAGCTTAATTTGAAGCTTTTATTTTGCGTATGAAAAGTAAAATCTTTTTTATTATTCAGCAGTCCGTAGGCAAATTGCACGGATAAGGGTAAAAACATATCGTCATCATTTAAAGGATCGAGTTCCTCAACAGTGAATTGAGAACCAGGACTTAAAACAAATCCCGTTGCATACGGAATATCGATGGGACAGTCAAACTGCGTTTTAAAAATTTGCGGGATCCGGCCTTCAAAATCGACCAGCAACACTTTGTCGTGATCTGAAAAAGCTCCGACTGCTTCTATAAGACCTTGAAAAAATGCATCCTCTTCAGATGATATCGATGAACACGGAATTTTTGCTTTATTTACTATGGTAAA
>JALEXT010000201.1 GCA_022779845.1 Succinatimonas sp. | reverse complement strand
TGGGCGCTTTGGGCGTTGATCTTAATTTTGGCTGTCCTTCGCGTTTTGTTCATCATTCAGGATCCATGCTTTTAAAAGAGCCGGAGCTTTTGCATGATATTACATCATGCGTACGTCAGGAACTTGATCCTAAAGTGATGTTGTCAGTTAAGATCCGTTGCGGTTTTGCCGATAAAAAAGAGCTTCCTGCTATATTAGCTTCGGTGGCATTACCTGGAGTTTCCGAAGTAGCGGTACATTGTCGTACCCGCTCTGAACTCTATCGAGCCGATGCTCTTGATTGGTCGGTGTTAAAACCCATGGCAGAGCTTTATCCTGACGTGGTGTTGGTGGTTAACGGCGATATCAATAATGCTGATGATGCAAAACATTGTAGCGAGCAGTCTGGTTGTGATCATGTAATGTGCGGCCGTGGCGGTTTTATGTTGCCTAATATAGGTAAAGTGCTGAAGAACGGAGAACAACCCTATAACGAGGTGCAAACGCTGATGGTCATGCGAGAGGTAGCCGAAGAATTTGTAAATATGGGCATTACTCGGGAGAAAATCATCCTCGACAGGGCCAAGCAGTTTTTAAGTTATGCGCGTCTGGGTTCTCCTAATTTACGAGAATTCTTTAAAAAATTCTGTCGCTGTGCAAGTGTGAGTGAATGTTTTGAAATGATAGATCAGAGAATTAAATCCGCAGAACAAGGAGTGGTTTTATGAAAAAACTTTGTTGTTGGGGTGTGTGTTTGTTAGCTCTGTCGTCGTTTTCACTTTATGCAAAAGAAGATTCTTCGGAGATCCGCAACGTATATTTTCCCCCAGTGCCTGAGTTCTGGGAACAGCGTATCGAAGGTCAAAGCATAGTGTACAGCGCTCCCGTTGCCAAACAGGGCGAAAAAAGTCCCACCGAAATAAAAATAACCTATACGAGACGCACCCTCGGTCGAGATGCAATTGCCATGATCAAAGAGTACGGAAAGTCGCATCAGTGCTCATCAGAGCGTCAGTTGGGAGTAGGATTTTACATGACATCCTGTAAAGATTACGGTACTGATGCCATTTTTATAGGTGAGCCTGACAATTTATATGAGGTGGAAATAAGCGGTATTTATACGCGTGAAGCCAAGGAATTGGTAAGCCGTTATCTAAGTGAAATCATCAAAGGAAAAAGAACTTTCTTAGATCGCTCCATAGGAGACAGCCTGTCAAAATGATTGTGGTTGTTCCGTCTGCTTGTTAAAGGACAATATTATCAAATTTGGTGATCAGGGTTAGGAACCCATTTACCGTCATGACTCTTGTTAAGCACCACACGTTCGTTGTCAGTGGTGCGGTTGCCATATACTAAAATAACTCTTACGTAAGCCTGCTCGCCGTCATTGCTGAAAGAGGTTTTTACCGCTTTGACACTACGAATGCCTCCAAGCTTTTGAGTTTCATGCTTGCGATCGTCAATGAGCTTTGCCAAAACCTGAGTTTTCACTGCAAAAGCCGTATGCTCGGCATCGGTACGAGGTACGCCTCTGTCGATACGGCTTAATTTAAAAGCTTCGGCGGTGTTTCCTTCGTAAACAGCTTCTGCAAAGGCTTCGGCACATCCTTCCGGACTGTTCAGATCACGACAAGCGCTGAGCGCAAAAGCACATAAAGTTGCAACGAGCAGTCCTTTGACAAGCATGAAGTCTTCCTCAGTTTAATGATTATTTGGTGTATTTAAAATACTTGTATACCAGATATTCTATCACTGGGAAACGGCAGGAACCCATTCTCCGCTGATTTTTTTTACCTTGACAATCTCTTCGTGATCGTCTTTTGAAGCATCGTTGAAAGATACGACCACGGTGATTTCCGCATTGTCGTTGTCTTCTGAAAAACGTACGTTTTCAGTATCCATGGAGGCAATGCCGCCTGCGGTATCGGCACCTTTTTTTAAGGATTGAAGATAAGGTGCAAATGAATTTATGAGTCCTTGTTCATTAAGACCAGAGAGCTGTTCCTTGGTGAGCTGTTTTTCAAGTTTCAATACCTGCATGAAACGGTGTACATCGCCTGAAAACATGGCGTAGACATACTGTGCGGCCGCATATTCGGCGGTACCGCGAATAGAAAGAGCTCTTTGCGGGTGTTGAACAGATTCCGGTGCTTTAAAACAGCTGACGCATAACGCCGTAAGTGCAACCACAGACAGTACTATGCATAACTTTGATTTCATGTATTCTCTCCGATGCTGTACATGCATCTTTTTATTATTGTTTTGGGTTATTTGAACTTTATAAGCGTAGCGGCGTCTCCTGCCGTCGCATGTTCCGGTTTTGAGCCGGTATGTAATGTTAAAAAAAGTTAAATAACTTGTATGACATATTCTAATTTATGACACGTGCGGAAAAGTAGATCTAGAGCAAAAAATCTCATAAATCCCTTATATCTGCTTTTAATAGTAATAGGTGTCTTTAGAGTGTACGTATTTTGCCACTACGTATGATAAAAAACTTACATTCAAGAAAAAAAGATACGGACATCAAATTAGGCTTTAAAAAAGTCTGTGTTGATGTCCGTATTACTCTAGGAGAGGGGGCAAAAAATTGTGTTGTGATCAGATCAGCGGGATCCCGTGCTTTGCGCAGTCCTCTCGCATGCTGTCAGGCTAAATCGAAGCCTGGATTTCACCTATATGTGCTTTATGCAGTAAAACCATGCACAGACGGCTTTGTCCTA
>JALEXT010000193.1 GCA_022779845.1 Succinatimonas sp. | reverse complement strand
CACCCTGTGGCCATGGCCAACGGCGAGCGCTTCGCAATTCGTGAAGGCGGCAAGACCGTAGGTGCCGGTGTTGTCGGTGAGATCATTGAGTAATCTTTAATGATTGCCTGAGAAAATCCTGCCTTCGGGCAGGATTTTTTTGATCATAGCCTAGTACGATTGCCAGACGATGGTAGTGAAGAGTTACTGATGAAACAGCGAAAACTCTGGAATTAGTCCAAGTTTATAAGGCGGTATTTATTTTCAGCAAATGCTATAATGCAAGCCGTTTGGAAACAAACTAAAGGGTGAGGCGTGCCCGGTTAGTCTCCTAAGAAGATTGCATCAGCAGTCAACAAAAGGAGTAAGCAGAAGTTCTGTTTCAAGAAGGATTGGATCCTTTGTCGTGATGTTGAAAACGGATGTCGGCTTTTGATAACCTCGGATCGTGTTATACTTTTCGTTTAGGCTACGGAGACGATGTTTTAATCGCAAATAAAGGGATCCTATAACGATACTTTCTCCGCAATAATGAACTCAATCGCCATAGGCTGAACAGAATGTTGTGCGGCTACTCCGACGGGATCAGTCGGTACCATGTCTGCTAACAGGATACAAATATGTCTGAGACTACGAGCAAAAACAAAAAAAATGAGACGGTGACTGCTAAGGCATCTCCCGTCGCCAAGGTAAAAAAACAAAAAAAAGGTGTGAAGGAATCTTATGTTTCGGCTCCCGTTAACGCCGTATTATGGATTTTATCTGCCGTTCTTATTTGCGGAGCTATTTTTGGTAACTACTATTATGCCAATTATGTTCTAATTGACGAATCGACATTGCAGCGCTTGGCTCGTGTAGGTTTAGTTATTGTTGCTATTGTTGCAGGTTTGGCTGTATTGCTCTTTACAAACAAAGGGCACGAAATGCTTAAGTTCGGCTCTGAGTCTTACACTGAGTTGCTTAAAGTAATGTGGCCTACCAGACAAGAAGCCGTACAGACCACTTTTATTGTTTTTGTGGCTGTTAGTGTTGTAAGCTTGTTCCTGTACCTGTGCGATGTTGTCTTTTTGCAAATCGTACGTGCGATTACCCTCTGATAAAAAGGCTCGAATATGGCAGATAATACCGAATTTGAGGCACCGATGCTTGATGAAGCACCATTTGCCGAGGCTACCGAAACTGCTTCTCCTGCAGAAGGTAAAGATGAGAAAACTGTAGTTACCCCTGGCATAGATGCGAAAAAACAATCGCTCAATGCTAAAGGACCTATGAGATGGTATGTGATTCAGGCTTTTTCCGGGTTTGAGCAACGTGTTGCTTTAACTTTGTCTGAGCGTATTAAGCTTTACCATATGGAAGATGATTTTGCCGAAGTACTTGTTCCTAAGGAAAAGGTTAAGGAAATCAAGGATGGCAAAAAGCACGAAACCGAGAGAAAGTTCTTCCCCGGTTATGTGCTGGTTCATATGCGTATGAATGCTGATACCTGGCAGTTAGTTAAGCATACCGATCGTGTTTTGGGATTTATCGGAGGTACATCCGACCGTCCTTTGCCCATTACCGAGGCCGAAGCAAACAGGATCTTGGATCGCCTTAAAGCCAGTGAAGAAAGTCCTCGTCCTAAGACTGAATTTGAAGTCGGAGAGACTGTACGTGCTATTGACGGTGCATTTAAAGATTTTGTCGGTACTGTCGAGAAAGTGGATTACGACAAGAATCGTCTTACTGTTTCCATTGCCATATTCGGTCGTGCTACTCCTGTGGATTTGGAATTTTCTCAGGTCGAAAAGGATCTTTGATATTTATCCTTGTTATCAGGCGGCGTATGCCGCCTTTTTATTTTTGTAAATATGGTTTTCCAGAGATAACAAAAATAATCCTGATTAATGTAAAAAAGGCTTGTAAATCGCATTAATCTTATATAAAATCGTGCAGATCTTTTGTGCGATCCTTTTTAAATTAAGATCGATTCGTAGATTTAACGAATTTTAGGATACGCAGGGAAGCGCATAGCGCGATATCACCCACATCTTCGAGGAATACCTCAAAATGGCAAAGAAAGTAACTGCCTACATTAAATTACAGGTTGGAGCCGGTAGCGCAAATCCTGCTCCTCCGGTCGGCCCTGCTTTGGGTCAGCACGGTGTTAACATCATGGAGTTCTGCAAGGCCTTCAATGCGAAGACTGCAAACATGGAAAAGGGTTCGCCTATCCCTGTGATCATCACCGTTTATTCTGATAAGTCTTTCACCTTTGTGTCAAAGACTGCTCCTGCTTCTTATCTTGTGAAGAAAGCTGTCGGTATCAAATCAGCTTCTCATAAGCCCGGTACTGAAGTTGCAGGCAAGATCACTCACGCCCAGTTGCTTGAGATTGCCAAGGCTAAAGAGCCTGATATGACTGGTGCCGATCTTGAGGCATCCGCTCGTTCTATCGCTGGTACTGCCCGTTCCATGGGCATTCAGGTGGAGGATTGATCATGGCAAAGTTAACTAAGCGCATGAAGGAAATCCGCCAGTTTGCTGATAAGACTAAGCTTTTCACTCCCAGCGAAGCTTTTGACACTTTGAAGAAGACTGCAAAAGCCAAATTCGTCGAGAGCGTTGATGTTGCCATTCAGTTGGGCATCGATGCTACTAAATCCGATCAGAACGTTCGTGGTGCTGCTGTTCTTCCTAACGGTACCGGTAAAAACGTCCGCGTGTTGGTCTTTACTCAGGGTGAAGCCGCTGAGCAGGCAAAAGCCGCTGGTGCAGACGTTGTCGGTATGCAGGAAGTTGCCGATGAGATTAAGAAGGGCTTTATGGACTTCGATGTCGTCATCGCTACCCCTGATGCAATGCGTGTTGTTGGTCAGTTAGGTCAGATCTTAGGTCCCCGCGGTTTAATGCCTAACCCGAAGGTCGGCACAGTAACCCGCGATGTTACCACTGCCGTTAAGAATGCCAAGGCTGGTCAGGTGCGTTATCGTAATGACAAGACCGGTTGCATTCAGGCTTCCATCGGTAAGGTGAGTTTCACCACTGAGCAGTTGGTGCAGAACCTTTCTGCTCTGTTGGATGCTATCACCAAACAGCGTCCTAGTGCTGCCAAGGGTGCCTTTATCAAGAAGATTGCCGTGTCCACTACCATGGGTATTGGTGTGAACGTTGACAAGAATCTGATTGGCGGACCTGCTGCTGACAGCGCTGCCGAATAAGCAGATTTTAAAATCGCGGGGATTTATCCCCGCGTTTGGAAGGGGCTCGTCCTCTCACCAAAGACCGCAGGAGGAGAAATCCTTAATTTTCCTGCGTAGGCGGAGATAAGCTCCAACGGAATTTTTCCTTGGAACTGATTTCCATCAGGCCCGAAAGGGTAACCGGTCCGTTAGGACCATTCGGAGTCACTGCTAAAAATGGCATTGAATATCGAAGACAAAAAGGCAATTGTCGCTAAAGTTGCAGAAGCTGCCCAGAAAGCTGTTTCTGCCGTGATCGCTGACTCTTGCGGTATTGCTGTCGCCGATCTCACCAAGCTCCGCAAAGAAGCACGCGCCAACGATGTTTATCTGCACGTTGTCCGCAATACTCTTCTTGCACGTGCTGTTGAAGGCACTGAGTATGTGAGCTTGAGGGATTCCATGAAAGGACCGACCATTGTCGGCTTCTCTATGGATCATCCCGGCGCTGCTGCTCGTATTTTTAAAGAGTTCGCAAAGACCAACGACAAGTTCAAGGTTAAAGCTCTTCAGTTTGAAGGTAAAGTTTACGGCGCCGATGAAATCGACGTTTTGGCAACTCTGCCGACTTACGACGAAGCTGTGGCAAAACTCATGGCAACCATGAAGGAAGCTGCCGCCGGCAAACTGGTTCGTACTTTGGCTGCTTTGGGCGACAAACTCGCTGCCGAAGGCAATGCTCAGGCTTAATCGGCCTTTTGTTATTCAATTTTGAATCTGAATCAGGCTTAGCCTGATATCGAAACTTTTTTAAAGGAAAAAAAAAATGGCAATTTCTAAGGATGAGATCCTTGACGCAATCGCTGCTATGTCCGTGACCGACGTTGTCGAGTTAGTTAAAGCTATGGAAGAGAAGTTCGGTGTTTCTGCCGCTGCTGCCGTTGTTGCTGGCCCTGCTGCCGGCGGCGCTGCTGCTGAAGAAAAGACCGAATTCGACGTCGTTCTGAAGGAAGTCGGTGCTACCAAGATCGCCGTTATCAAGGCTGTTCGCGGTGCTACCGGTCTCGGCTTGAAAGAGGCTAAGGACTTGGTTGAGTCTGCTCCTTGCAAGGTCAAGGAAGCTATGCCTAAGGCTGACGCTGAAGCTCTGGTCAAGGCTCTTGAAGAAGCCGGCGCCAAGGCTGCCATGGAATAATTCGGCAGTTGCTGCATAGCATCGGTTCACCGGCCGATGCAGGGTCTTAAGACCTGAAAATCAAACCCGAGGCCTCTTTTTAGGGGTCTCGGGTTCGGTGACTGAATAAGACATAAGATGCTAATGCATCTCATACCGGAAACAGATCAATCTGAGGATCCCCTATCCATGGTCTACTCCTATACTGAGCAAAAGCGCATCCGTAAGGATTTCGGCAAGCGAGTAAAAGTCTTAGATACTCCCTATCTGCTGGCCGTTCAAATCGATTCCTTCAAACAGTTCATCAGCTCTGATCCGAACAATGAGAATGGACTTGTTGCGGCTTTTAAGAGTGTGTTCCCCATTAAGAGCAACTCTGGCAGTGCCGAACTGGCATATAACAGCTTCCATTTGGGCGAGCCCAAGTTTACCGTACGCGAATGCATGATCCGCGGCACTACCTACTCTGCCCCTCTCAAAGTCAAGCTGAGCCTCATCCGCTACGAGAAAGACGCACCTAAAACCGTAAAGGAGCGTGTCGACCAGGATGTTTATATGGGAGAGATCCCGCTCATGACCGACAACGGTACCTTCATCATCAATGGTACCGAGCGTGTTGTGGTCTCTCAGCTGCACAGAAGCCCCGGCGTATTCTTTGACGATGACAAGGGCAAGACCCATCCTGGCCGCGTGCTGTTCAGCTCCCGCGTTATTCCTTATCGCGGTTCATGGCTCGATTTCGAATTCGACCATCGCGATAATCTGTTCGTCCGTATTGACCGCCGCCGTAAACTTCCGGCTACGGTTTTGCTCCGTGCTTTGGGTTATAACACTGAGCAGATACTCGGACTGTTCTTCGATACCGTTGAATTTACCTTTAAGTCCAATAAGATCTCCATGGATCTGGTTCCTGAGAGATTACAAGGCGAAGTCGCTTCATTCGACATCATTGCCGATAAAAAGGTAATTGTAGAAAAGGGTAAGAAGATCACCGGCCGTCATATTCGTCTTTTGAAAAAAGAGGGAGTGACCAATATTGAAGTTCCTGCCGAGTATTTGCTTGGCAAGATCGTTGCTAAAAATTACACCGACAAAAACGGTGAGATCGCACTTTGTGCCAACACCGTAATCAATGAGGATACGCTTCCTCTCATCGGTCAGCTCGGTCTTAAAAAACTTGAGGTGCTTTATATCAGCCAGGTGAACGAAGGTCCGTTCATGGCAGATACTTTGCGCAACGATGCTACTCGTGACCTTACTTCGGATGAAGCTGATCGTCAGGCGGCGCTCTTTGAAATCTATAAGATGATGCGTCCTGGTGAAAACACCAATCTTGAAGCAGCCGAGGTGCTGTTCAAGAACCTGTTCTTTGCCGAGGATCGTTATGATCTTTCATCCGTCGGCCGCATGAAGTTTGATTCTCGTTTCTACGAGCTTAAGAACTTCCGTTTAGGCTTGAAACGTTTGCTTTCGGATCCTGAGTTTAAGATAAATACCGAAGAGTCAGGTATCGTGATCTCAGAAGGCAATGTATATTGCGACTTCCCTAAAGTTGTTGACCTTATCAAGCCTTTACTTGATGACGATGAACGCAAGTGCATGCCAGATACTGTACCGGCATCCCGTGCATATAAATTGCTTGATTACTTAAACTACGGCATTTACGCAAAGAATGAGGATGAGCTCGATTCACCTCAATCGCGTTTCCTCTTCAAGGTCAAGTTTGATACCAAAGACGAAACCAAATTTGGTTTTGAACAGGCTGTGATTTTGCCCGTAGATACCCTTGATCTCGATGTTAACGTTGTTGATCTCAATTGCAAAGTTCTCGATCAAAAGAATAAGGCTTTAAAACTCGACCGTTCTCGCATCGATAACGAAGCCATGCGCGGAACTTTAAGCCCGTCTGACATCGTGAACGTGCTCCGTTATCTCATTAAGATTAGAAACGGTAAAGACAGCGTTGACGATATCGACCACTTGGGCAACCGTCGTATCCGTTCTGTAGGTGAAATGGCAGAAAACCAGTTCCGCATCGGATTGGTACGTGTGGAACGAGCAGTAAGAGAACGTTTGTCCTTAGGTGATCTTGATAACACCACTCCTCAGGAACTTATAAACGCCAAACCTATTAGTGCTGCTATTCGTGAGTTCTACGGTTCATCTCAGCTGTCACAGTTTATGGATCAGAACAATCCTTTGTCTGAAATTACCCATAAACGTCGTATTTCTGCTTTGGGCCCCGGCGGATTGACTCGTGAGCGTGCCGGTTTCGAGGTTCGAGACGTTCATCCTACTCACTACGGTCGTTTGTGCCCTATTGAGACCCCTGAAGGTCCTAACATCGGCCTTATTAACTCTTTGGCTGTGTTTGCCCGTTGCAACGACTACGGTTTCCTGGAAACTCCTTATCGTTACGTTAGAAATGGTGTGGTTGAGGAAGAATTTGCTTACCTTTCAGCCATTGACGAAGGTCAGTACGTTATCGCTCAGGCTAATACCGATTTGGACGAAAACGGGAAGATAATCCCTGAGTACGTTCAGTGCCGTTATAACGGTGATTCGGTCGTGCGTAAGGCTTCCGACGTCCAATTTATGGACGTTTCGCCGCAGCAGATTATTTCCGTCGCAGCTGCTTTGATCCCGTTCTTGGAGCATGATGACGCCAACCGTGCTTTGATGGGTGCAAACATGCAACGTCAGGCTGTTCCTACCGTACGTTCTGAGAAACCTTTTGTCGGAACCGGAATGGAGCGCGCTGTTGCCGTTGACTCCGGTGTCGCTATCATTGCAAAGCGCGGCGGCATCATCGAACATGTTGACGGCGGTCGCATCGTCGTACGCGTAAATCTTGACGAAATTGAAAACGAGTACGATGCCGGTATCGATATTTACAACCTTATCAAGTACTCGAGATCCAATCAGAACACTTGTATAAACCAGCGTCCTTGCGTGTCTTTGCACGAAAATGTCAAGGCAGGTGACGTGCTGGCCGACGGTTCGTCTACTGATATGGGTGAGCTGGCTTTAGGACAGAACATGAGGATCGCCTTCATGCCTTGGAACGGCTACAACTACGAAGACTCCATCATGGTGTCCGAACGTGTTGCTGCCAAGGATCGTCTGACTACTATCCATATTGAAGAACTTTCCTGCGTGGCCCGTGATACCAAATTGGGACCTGAGGAAATCACTGCCGATATCCCCAATGTCGGTGAAGCAGCTCTTTCAAAACTTGACGAAGCTGGTATCGTTTACGTCGGTGCCGAGGTTAACGGTGGAGATATTCTGGTCGGTAAGGTGACTCCCAAGGGAGAGACTCAGCTTACTCCTGAAGAAAAACTCTTGCGTGCCATCTTCGGTGAAAAGGCATCCGAAGTTAAAGACTCTTCGTTACGTGTTCCCAATGACTGCACCGGTACCGTGGTCGACGTTCAGATCTTCACTCGTGAAGGTGTGGAAAAAGACAAGCGTGCCAAGGAAATTGAGGAAATGCATATTGCCCAGGTTAAGAAGGATCTGGACGAAGAATTCGCATTCCTGACCTCAGGACTTATAAATCAGGCCAGAGCATTGCTTGTCCGCAGCGGCATGGCAAAGGCAAAAGTCGATGCATTGCCTGATGAAAAGGTTTTGTCACAACATTTGGATGATGATACTGCACAGCGTCAGCTTGAAGAATTTTCCGTACGCCTTGATGAGTTTGCCAAGGAATACAAGGACAAGTTCGAAAAAGAAAAGAAGAAATTCACCGACGGTGATGATCTGACTCCTGGCGTTCTCAAGATTGTCAAGGTTTACTTGGCTATCAAACGCCGTATTCAACCTGGTGATAAGCTTGCCGGTCGTCACGGTAACAAGGGTGTTATCTCCAGAATTACTCCGATAGAGGACATGCCTTTTGATGAGAACGGTCATCCGGTTGATATGGTGCTCAATCCTTTGGGCGTTCCTTCCCGAATGAACATCGGTCAGGTTCTTGAAGTTCATTTGGGACTTGCTGCCAAGGGGATCGGTGAGAAGATCAACCGTATGTTGAACGAACACCGTGCCATGGCTGAGTTACGTAAGACTCTTCAGGAGATCTATGACCTCGGCGATACCTCGCAGAAGGTAAACATCGACGAACTTGACGACGATCAGGTTATGGTCTTGGCCAATAATCTGCGTGACGGCTTGCCGGTTGCAACTCCGGTATTTGACGGTGCTCAGGAAAAAGATATTAAGGCATTGTTGCGTATGGCCGGAATGCCTGAGAGCGGACAGATGACTCTGTACGATGGAAGAACCGGACGTGCGTTCGAGCGAAAGGTTACTGTCGGGATCATGTACATGCTCAAGTTGAACCATTTGGTCGATGACAAGATGCATGCTCGTTCCACCGGATCTTACAGTCTTGTGACTCAGCAGCCTCTTGGCGGTAAAGCTCAATTCGGCGGTCAGCGTTTCGGCGAAATGGAAGTCTGGGCATTGGAAGCATACGGCGCAGCCTACACATTGCGTGAAATGCTTACCGTTAAGTCTGACGATGTTAACGGCAGAACCAAGATGTACAAGAACATTGTCGACGGTGTATACCGTATGGATGCCGGTATTCCGGAGTCCTTCAATGTGTTGTTACGTGAAATTCGTTCGCTCGGCATCAACATTGAGCTCATTCGCAAGGTTTAAAGGATTTTCTGCCGGGGCTTTGACAGTCCCGGCTCAGCTACGACAATAGGAGATACTGTTGTGAGCATTCAGGAAAACAATCAGGACGAGGACCTCATGAAAGGTCTGGCCGCCAGCACCGCCCAGAGCACTTCCAAAGAAGAAGATGCTTTGGATTTAGGGATTAGCGACAGCCTGGGCAAGCTTGCGAACCGCAGCAACGCCTTCAACAAACAGCGCCTCGAGGATTTTGACGCTATCAAAATCGGCTTAGCCTCTCCCGAGATGATCCGTTCTTGGTCTTACGGCGAGGTTAAGAAACCTGAAACCATCAATTACCGTACTTTCAAGCCAGAACGTGACGGTTTGTTCTGTTGCAAGATTTTCGGACCGGTTAAGGATTACGAATGTCTGTGCGGAAAATATAAGAGGTTAAAGCACCGCGGAACCATCTGCGACAAGTGCGGTGTGGAAGTAACTCAGGCAAAAGTGCGCCGTGAACGTATGGGACACATTGAGCTTGCTGCCCCTGTCGCTCATATTTGGTATTTGAAGTCTCTGCCTTCGCGTATCGGCCTCATCCTCGATATGAAGCTTCGCGATATTGAAAGCGTACTTTATTTTGAAAGCTATGTGGTTACCGATGCCGGAATGACCGAACTTACCGAGCGTCAGCTCTTAAATGAAGAGCAGTATATGGACGCTTTGACCAAGTACGGCGACGATTTCAGTGCCAAAATGGGTGCTGAGGCTATTTTAGAGTTACTTCAGCATATAAACCTTGAGCAGGAAGAAGTAAAACTGCGTGAGGCTTTGGACAGCACTTCATCAGAAAGCAATCGTAAAAAATTAGCCAAGCGTTTGAAGCTTATCGAAAGCTTCCTGCGTTCTGGTAACAAACCTGAATGGATGATCCTCACCATTCTGCCGGTTTTGCCTCCTGATTTGCGTCCTTTGGTGCCTTTGGACGGCGGTCGTTTTGCAACCTCCGATCTTAATGATCTTTATCGTCGAGTCATCAATCGTAATAACCGTCTTAAACGTTTGCTTGAGCTGGCTGCACCTGAAATCATCGTGCGTAATGAAAAGCGCATGTTGCAAGAGTCAGTTGATGCTTTGATGGATAACGGTCGACGCGGTCGTGCGATCACCGGTTCAAATAAGCGTCCTCTGAAATCTTTGGCCGACATGATCAAAGGTAAGCAGGGTCGTTTCCGTCAAAACCTTTTGGGTAAGCGTGTTGACTATTCCGGCCGTTCGGTGATCACCTGCGGACCTTACTTGAGATTGCATCAGTGCGGTCTGCCTAAGAAGATGGCCTTGGAGCTGTTCAAACCGTTCATTTACGGACGTTTGGAATTGCGCGGCATGGCTACAACCATCAAGGCTGCCAAAAAGATGGTCGAACGCGAGGATCCGGTGGTATGGGATGTACTCGACGAAGTGATCCGCGAACACCCCATCATGCTCAACCGTGCACCTACTTTGCACCGTTTGGGTATTCAGGCTTTCGAACCTATCCTTATTGAAGGCAAAGCCATTCGTTTGCATCCGTTGGTCTGTCCTGCGTTCAACGCCGACTTCGACGGCGATCAGATGGCCGTACACGTGCCTTTGACCTTAGAAGCTCAGCTTGAAGCCCGTTGCCTTATGTTGTCAACGAACAACATTCTCTCCCCGGCATCAGGTGATCCTATCATTGTTCCGGCACAGGACGTGGTGCTCGGTCTTTATTATCAGACCCGCATGCGTATCGGAGCAAAAGGTGAAGGCCTTATTGTTACTTCAGCAGAGGAAGCAGAGCGTCTTTACAAGTCAGATTTGGCTGATTTCCAAGCTCGCATTGCCTGCCGCGTTCGTTACTGGACCAAAGATCAGGAGACCGGCGAGTTCACTGAGCATAACGAGATGCGCTTGACCACCATCGGTCGTGCCATGCTTTCGCTGATCCTACCTAAAGGACTTTCCTACGATCTTATCGATCCGCCGGCAGAAGGTGTTAATGAGCAGACCTTGCCTGAGATCATGTCTCACAAGAATTGGTTTACTCACGTGTCTAACGTTCCTCTTGGTAAGAAGAAGATTGCAGCTTTGCTTAATACCTGCTATCACCAGTTGGGACTTAAAGATACCTGCATGTTCGCCGATCACATTATGTACACCGGCTTTGCTCATGCTGCTTTGTCAGGTTCTTCCGTGTGCGTAGACGATATGTTGATCCCTGCTGAGAAACAGCCAATCATTGCGGCTGCAGAACGAGAAGTTATGAGCGTTCAGTCTCAGTATGACAACGGTCAGATCACTGCAGGCGAAAGATACAATAAGGTTATCGACGTTTGGGCTACTGCCAACGACAAGGTTGCCAAGGCCATGATGTCAAACCTTTCCGTTCAGGAAGCTGAGAACATTTTGGGTGAGAAGGAAAAAGAAGCATCCTTCAATTCCATCTTTATGATGGCCGATTCCGGCGCCCGTGGTTCACCGGCTCAGATCCGTCAGCTGGCAGGTATGCGCGGTTTGATGGCAAAACCTGACGGTTCCATTATTGAAACCCCGATCACGGCTAACTTCCGCGAAGGTTTGAACGTACAGCAGTACTTCATTTCTACACACGGTGCCCGTAAGGGATTGGCTGATACCGCTTTGAAGACCGCAAACTCCGGTTATCTGACTCGTCGTCTTGTTGACGTTGCTCAGGATCTGGTAATTACCGAAGAAGACTGCGGCACTACCGACGGTTTGGTCATTACTCCGCACGTGTCAGGCGGTGATGTTATTGAAAACCTGCGCGATCGTGTTTTGGGCAGAACTGTAGCCGTGGATGTGATCAAGCCCGGTACTAAGGAAGTATTGATCCCTGCCGGAACTATCCTGGATGAGAAGCTTTGCGATCTCCTCGAAACCAGCAAGATCGATAGAGTTAAGGTTCGTTCGCCTATTACCTGTAAGTGCAAGTTCGGCATTTGCGCCAAGTGCTACGGCCGTGATTTGGCACGCGGCAAGAAGGTTAACCCCGGTGAGGCAGTCGGCGTTATTGCAGCTCAGTCCATCGGTGAGCCTGGTACCCAGTTGACCATGCGTACCTTCCACATCGGCGGTGCAGCATCCCGTGCCGTTGCCGAATCCGGTGCAACCGTGCGTAACAACGGTACTATCAAGATCGAAAATTCCAAGACCGTTACTAATACCGACGGCAAGGATGTAGTGGTATCCCGTCAGTCAGAACTTTTCGTGATGGATGAATTCGGTTCTGTTAAAGAATCGCACAAGATCCCTTACGGTGCCGTTCTTGATGTTCACGAAGGTGATGAGGTCAAGGTCGGTCAGACCGTAGCCCGTTGGGATCCTCATACTCATCCTATCGTTTCTGAAGTGCGCGGTTTCATCAAGTTCATCGATATCATCGAAGGTGTTACCGTCGATAAGAAAGAAGACGAAGCCTTGGGTATTTCCTCAATCGAGGTACGTGAACTTGCTGCACGTCCTGCCAACGGTAAGGAAAAACGTCCTTCGGTCAAGATCATCGATGCCAAGGGTAACGACGTGATGATCCCCGGTACCACGGTTGCCGCACAGTATATGTTGCAGGCAAAAGCCATCGTACAGTTGCAGGACGGCGCTGAGGTTAATCTGGGTGACGTAATTGCACGTATTCCTCAGGTTGCCGGCGGTACTAAGGATATTACCGGCGGTTTGCCTCGCGTTGCCGATTTGTTCGAAGCCAGATCTCCTAAAGAGCCTGCAATTCTGGCTGAGATTTCAGGTACCGTATCCTTTGGTAAGGAAACTAAATCCAAACGCCGTCTTGTCATCACTCCTGCTGAGGGAGCAACCGATGAATTCGGCAAGCTCATCCCTGAGCACGAGGAGATGATTGCTCTCTCCCGTAACCTCAACGTGTTTGAAGGTGAAACCGTGCAGAAGGGCGAAATGATTGCCGAAGGTCCTGAGTCCCCGCACGATATCTTGAGATTGCGCGGAGTTGATGCCGTAGCCAATTACATTGTAAATGAAGTACAGGATGTGTACCGTTTACAGGGCGTGAAGATCAACGACAAGCATATCGAAGTGATCGTACGTCAGATGCTACGTAAGTGTGAGATCATCGACTCTGGTGATTCAAGAGAGTATCTCCAGGGTGAAATTGCCGAAGTGTCGCATGTTCGTACAGCTAACGAAAGACTTATTGCCGAAGGCAAGAAGCCTGTAGCTTACCGTCATATCCTCATGGGTCTGACCAAAGCTTCGTTGAGTACCGATTCCTTCATTTCAGCAGCATCCTTCCAGGAAACTACTCGTGTGCTTACCGAGGCTTCCGTTGAGGGCAAGGTTGACGATTTGCGCGGTCTGAAAGAAAACGTGATCGTCGGCCGTCTGATCCCTGCAGGTACCGGATTCAAGTATCACAAGGAACGCCGTGAAGCTTTGGAGCGCGCTGAGATCGCTCACGAACAGCAACAAAACAGTATGTCTGCAGAAGATCTGCAGAAGCAGTTGGGTGCTGCTCTGGAGGCGGTTGACGCCAACGGTAACCTTTGATTTAACATGAATTAGTAAAACCCGGACCCGTAAAAAGGTACCGGGTTTTTTTTGCTTCGAAGCAGGGCTTAGACTAAAATGGGTGCAATTTAGAGGAGAAATTATTATGTCTGATATTAAGGTAGTTTCTACAAAGCAAGCTCCGGCTGCCATCGGACCTTATGTACAGGGAAAAGTTGTAGGAAATTTGCTTTTTGCTTCAGGTCAGATCCCTTTGGATCCTAAGTCCGGGGTATTGGTTGAAGGCGGGATTAAAGAGCAGGCACGTCAGGCTTTATTGAATGTCAAAGCTTTGGTTGAAGCTGCCGGATCCGATCTTAAACATGTGGTTAAAACAACCTGCTTTTTAAAAAATATTGCAGATTTTGCTGAATTTAATTCAGTATATGCAGAATTCTTTAATGAAAACGCTCCTGCCCGTTCATGTGTCGGCGGCATCGATTTACCAAAAGGTGCTCTCTGCGAAATTGAAATCATAGCTTCGTTGTAATTTGGAAAGCGTTGCAAGAGAGTCTGATTGTGAAATACGTGGTTGTAATAAGAAGTGCACCTGCTAACTTGGATTTGCATCTTTTTTTTGCAGATACCGTGAATAGTTTACTTGCATCAGATCAGGAAATTGCAGCGCTTTTTTTTACTGACTCAGCTGCTTCCTGCTTGTCAAAAAATCATCAGCTAAATTCTGTACAGGCAAAAATACAGCAACGTTATTTGCAGTTTTCTTCATTTGGCATTCCCATTCTTTGTTGCGGTCAGGCTTTCAGATCACTGGGTTTAAATGCTGAAGATTTAGTAAGCGGAGCCGAGTTTTCAGGTAACCTCGAATTAACTCAGTTTTTTTGCAACTGTGCTGTGCTGGAATTTTAATCGTGAAATTAGTTATTTTTGCGTCAGATCCGGTAATCAAATCAACTTATGAACAGGGAATTGAAGTTGCTCTTAATCTTGCTGAAGCGGAAATTCCAGTAAAGACGGTCATGACGGGAAATTTTTATCGGGCTTATCTGAATTCTGATGCTGATTCTGTTTTTAGAAAAAAAATAAAGCAATTGACATTGTTTGATCTTGAATTGCTTACGTCGGAACACTTAGCTGCTTTGTTCAAAACAAGTGACGGAGTGATGAGTTTTTGATGATACACATAGTGATGTCAAAGCAGGGGTTGGAAAACTGTCTTGCATGTTTTAATAGAAACACAAATGATCAAATCATATTATTGAATCCAGCCATTTGCAGTGAACACAACGTTGAGTCCATTCGACAGTCTGTTTTGTGTAAGAATGGTACGGTTTCTCCGCAGATACTTTCGCAAATGCTGATAAAAGCCGAAGGACAAAGCGTTACGTGGTATTAATAAGAATATTTATTCTATATTTTTCAACTAATTAACTTATTCAACAAGAGTTGCATCTGCTTGTTATTCAGTCTTAAACAAAATTTTATATATTAGTTCTGAACCAAAAGCTTTTGCTCTAGTTGCCCTTTAACGCGATTTTTTTGCGCTTTGTTGTGAATTTTTCTTATATCTGTTTTAAAATACATCGCCCCTTTGTAAGGGCGAATAGTAAAGTCTGCCCGAATTTCGGGTCAACAGGAGATTTTATTTAGATGTCTACTATTAATCAGCTGGTGCGTAAGCCCCGCGTGAAGGTAGTGGCTAAGAACAAGGTTCCGGCCTTGAATGCCTGCCCTCAGAAGCGCGGTGTTTGCACCCGTGTTTACACCACCACCCCTAAGAAGCCTAACTCGGCAATGCGTAAGGTTTGCCGTGTTCGTTTGACCAACGGTTTCGAAGTTACCTCCTATATCGGCGGCGAAGGCCATAACCTGCAGGAACACTCCGTGGTTATGATCCGCGGCGGCCGTGTGAAGGATCTGCCTGGTGTTCGTTACCACACCATCCGCGGTCAGCTCGACTGCGCAGGCGTGAAGGACCGCAAGCAGGCCCGCTCTAAGTATGGTGCTAAGAAGCCTAAGGCTTAAGCATTATTCTCCCGAGTAAGGCCAAACAACATTTAATTATTCAGGTTTAGTTTTGGAAAACCCTGAAACAAGAGGATATTGAAATGCCAAGACGTCGTGTTGTAGCTCAGCGTAAGATTCTTCCGGATCCCAGATTCGGTTCTGAGCTCTTAGCAAAATTCATCAATGTCGTGATGATGGACGGTAAAAAATCTATTGCCGAAGCCATCGTTTACGGCGCTTTAGACACCATTTCTCAGAAGAGCGGCAAGGATCAACTCGCCCTGTTCGAGGAAGCCCTTGATCATATCCGCCCTGATGTGGAAGTGAAGTCCCGTCGTGTCGGCGGTGCCAACTATCAGGTACCAGTCGAAGTTCGTCCCGCTCGCGGCAACGCTTTAGCAATGCGCTGGCTCGTTGATGCAGCCCGTTCCCGTCACGAAAAATCCATGGCTGCCCGCCTTGCCGGCGAAATGCAGGATGCCGTTGACAATAAGGGTTCTGCCGTGAAGAAGCGTGAAGACGTTCATCGTATGGCCGAAGCCAACAAGGCATTCAGCCACTTCCGCTGGTAATTTTGGAGTACTAATACTATGGCACGCGAAACCCCGCTTAAGTATTACCGCAACATCGGAATCAGTGCTCACATTGATGCCGGTAAAACCACTACTACCGAGCGTATTCTTTTCTACACCGGCAAGAGCCACAAGATCGGCGAAGTGCACGACGGTGCTGCTACCATGGACTGGATGGTTCAGGAGCAGGAACGCGGTATTACCATTACTTCAGCTGCTACTACCTGCTTCTGGCACGGCATGCAGCAACAGTGGAATGCCCCTTACCGTTTCAACATCATCGATACCCCGGGCCACGTGGACTTCACCGTTGAGGTGGAGCGTTCCATGCGTGTTCTCGACGGTGCCGTGATGGTTTACTGCGCCGTGGGCGGCGTACAGCCTCAGTCTGAGACCGTATGGCGTCAGGCCAATAAGTACCACGTACCGCGTATTGCGTTCGTCAACAAGATGGACCGTACCGGTGCCAATTTCTTGCGTGTGGTAGAGCAGATCGAATCACGCTTGAAGGGCGTACCTGTTCCCGTTTGTCTGCCTATCGGTAAGGAAGATACCTTTGAAGGTGTTGTTGACCTTATCAAGATGAAGGCTATCGACTGGGACGATGCTTCTCAGGGCGTTAAATTTGACTATGTCGACATTCCTGCCGACATGCAGAAACTCGTCGAAGAGTGGCGCGGCAAGTTGGTTGACGCTGCTGCCGAAGCCAACGACAAGCTCATGGAGAAATATCTTGAGTCCGGCGACCTCACTGAAGAGGAAATTCTGGCCGGCTTGCGCGAGCGTACTCTGCGCAACGAGATCATTCCCGTTACCTGCGGTTCCGCCTTTAAAAATAAGGGCGTTCAGTTCATGTTGGACTGTGTGGTTCACTTCCTCCCGTCTCCTGTCGACGTACCTCCTGTTGACGGTAAGGATTTGGACGGCAATGAGATCGTTCGTAAGCCTGATGACAAGGAGCCGTTTGCTGCTTTGGCATTTAAGCTTGCCACCGATCCTTTCGTCGGTAACTTGACTTTCCTGCGTTGCTATTCAGGCCGTGTTGCTGCCGGTGACACCGTGTTGAATTCCGATCGCCAGAAGCGTGAGCGTTTTGGTCGTATCGTGTTGATGCACGCCAACCACCGTCAGGAAATCAAGGAATTCGGTACTGGCGATATCGTTGCTACCATCGGTCTTAAGGACACCACCACCGGTGATACTCTGTGCAACCCTGAACATCCTATCGTTCTTGAGTCCATGGTCTTCCCGGATCCGGTTATTTCCGTAGCCGTCGAGCCCAAGACTAAGGCCGATCAGGAAAAGATGTCCATCGCTCTTAACCGTTTGGCTCAGGAAGATCCTTCATTCCGTGTTCGCACCGATGAAGAATCCGGTCAGACCATCATTTCCGGTATGGGTGAGTTGCACCTTGACATCATCGTTGACCGTATGCGTCGTGAGTTCAACGTTGAATGCAACGTAGGCAAGCCTCAGGTTGCTTATCGTGAGACTATTAAGTCCTCGGTTGAGCAGGAAGGCAAGTTTGTTCGTCAGTCCGGCGGTCGCGGTCAGTACGGTCACTGCTGGCTCAAACTTGAGCCTAACGAGGCTGGTAAGGGCTACGAATTCACCAATGCCATCGTCGGCGGTGTTATTCCTAAGGAATACATCCCTTCTATCGACAAGGGTGTTCAGGAGCAGATGGAAAACGGCGTTTTGGCCGGCTTCCCCGTGGTTGATGTTAAGGTTACCGTATTCGACGGTTCCTTCCACGAAGTTGACTCCTCAGAAATGGCCTTTAAGATTGCCGGTTCCATGGCTTTCAAGGCCGGTTTCATGAAGGCTACCCCTGTCCTGCTTGAGCCTCTGATGAAGGTTGAAGTGGATACTCCTGAGGATTACATGGGCGATGTGATCGGCGACTTAAACCGTCGTCGTGCCATCGTTGAAGGCATGGAAGATGGCCCTATGGGTAAGATCGTTCATGCCATGGTTCCTCTCGGGGAAATGTTCGGTTATGCCACCGATCTGCGTTCCGCCACTCAGGGTCGTGCCAGCTATGTTATGGAATTCGGTCGTTATGCCGAAGCTCCTAAGAACATTGCCGAGGCAGTGATCAATGAGCGTCAGAGCAAGCACAAGGCTGACTAAGCAATGATAACAACCGGGAAGTGTTCGCACTTCCCGGCATAAACAATCAAAGGAAATTTAAAAATGGCAAAAGAAAAGTTCGTACGTGACCGTGTTCACGTAAACGTAGGCACCATCGGTCACGTTGACCACGGCAAGACCACCCTGACCGCTGCTCTGACCACTGTACTGTCCAAGTTCGGCGGCACTGCAATGAAGTTCGACCAGATCGAC
>JALEXT010000187.1 GCA_022779845.1 Succinatimonas sp. | reverse complement strand
CGCGCGTAACATACTAAGGGCAGGACTTGCCCGGCTCGCCTCCCAAGTGAATCACATTGGTGGTCAGCAAGAGGAACCCGCCGAAGATCTCCCAAGAGATCGGTAGGAATCCCCTCTCTTTAGAGAGGGGAGGATGTCAATCCTGATGAGCCATGAAAATACTGTTTTGTTTAATTTCAGTTGTGGTGGAAAATTTTATGAGTTTGGTAAGTATGATCTAGAATAGTTCAGGTTTTATTTTCAGGACATAGGAGTCCGCATCATGTTTCAAAGCAAGGTAATCGTACCAAAAGAAGGAAGTGCCATCAGCATAGATGAAAAAGGTCGTCTGAGTGTACCGGATGTACCTGTCATTCCCTTTATTCGCGGAGACGGTATAGGTGCGGATATCACTCCGGTTATGCAATCGGTAGTAGATGCCGCCATAGCCAAGGCTTATAACGGCAAAAGAAAGTTTGCCTGGATGGAGATTTTTGCCGGCGGACGCAGTACTGAAGTTTACGGAAAAGACTGCTGGCTTCCAGAGGAGACTTTTGATTTTATTAAGAAGTACCATGTGGCCATCAAAGGTCCTTTAACTACTCCAGTAGGTGGAGGCATACGCTCTTTGAACGTGGCACTAAGACAAACTCTTGATCTTTATATATGCCTGCGTCCGGTGCGTTATTTTAAAGGGGTGCCGTCTCCTGTAAAACATCCTGAACTTACCGATACGGTGATCTTTCGTGAAAATGCCGAAGATATTTATGCAGGTGTGGAATGGGAAGCAGACTCAGCCGAAGCTCAGAAGTTGATTTCTTTTTTAAAGAATGAAATGAAAGTTACCAAGATCCGTTTTGACAAGCATTGCGGGATTGGTGTCAAACCTATGAGTAAAGAGGGTACCCAAAGACTGATACGAGCTGCTCTAAATTAC
Source organism: Succinatimonas sp. (assembly GCA_022779845.1). Classification (GTDB taxonomy): domain Bacteria; phylum Pseudomonadota; class Gammaproteobacteria; order Enterobacterales; family Succinivibrionaceae; genus Succinivibrio. Next base: position 5,024 of record JALEXT010000187.1, on the reverse strand, counting down.
GCCGTAGATCATGACAGAAAGTCGCTTACTATAGTGCACAAGGGGAATATTATGAAGTTTACCGAAGGTGCATTTAAAAAATGGGGATATGAGCTTGCAACTTCAGAATTCGGGGCCAAAACGGATGAAAACGGCAGGGTAAGTTTTAAAAACCCCAAGACCGGGCGTGAGATTGTTGTGAAAGATTGCATTGCCGATGCTTTCTTGCAGAATATTCTGTTGCATCCTGCTGATTACGACGTAGTGGCTGCTATGAATTTAAACGGTGACTATATATCAGACGCTCTGGCAGCCCAGGTCGGCGGTATAGGAATTGCCCCCGGTGCCAACATCGGTTCGGATTGCGCAATTTTTGAGGCAACTCACGGAACTGCTCCTACGATCGCAGGCAGCGGGAAAGCCAACCCTGGTTCCATCATATTGTCTGCTGAGCTCATGCTTCGTCACTTAGGCTGGAACGAAGCTGCCGATCTCATAGTAAAAGCTATGGAAAAAGCCATAAGTTCAAAACGAGTTACAGCCGATTTTGCTCAGGCTATGGAAGGTGCTACCGAACTTACTACCGAGCAGTTCGGTCAGGAACTTATCTCCTGCTTGTAAAAAAAACGGAGAGGATCTAAGTTGGCAGGTCCTCTCCGCAACTGCATTTCAAGAAGCATGACAGCAGAGAAAAAGGAGAAATCTGCTGCCAAGATTTGGTTAGCTATGGCTAACTAACAAGCTTAGTTTAGCAGAATACTGCTGTCTGTCAACAACCATCAACTGCTTTTTAAAGATTAAGAAAACCAACCCGCGCCGTTTGGTGCGGGTTGGTGCGTATTTTTTGAAATCAGCGGGAGCGGAAAGTAATACGTCCTTTAGTCAGATCGTAAGGAGTGATCTGTACGGTAACCTTGTCACCGGTGAGAATTCTGATGTAATTTTTACGCATTTTTCCTGAAATATGAGCCATCACGATGTGACCGTTTTCAAGTTGTACTCTGAACGTAGTATTTGGCAGGAGCTCAAGTACGGTGCCCTGCATTTCTATGCTTTCTTCTTTTGCCATAAAAAAATATTTATAAAATCCTTGCGGTACGTGACCGGTTGAAAAACGCCTGCATTATACATCAAAAGCCCGTTTAAAAGGGGAAAAGAAAAAGGAAAACCGCATTAAACAGCGGTTTTTGAAGAAGACTTTCCAAAAACAGGTAAGTTTTGATGCAGGACAGTATGTATTTGATCAGAACTAATGTTTAAATATGCCAAAATTGTATAAAAAAGCCCGGATCTTACCGGGCAAAAGTTTTAACGAAGTTTTATTTTTTAAATTACCACTCAGAGACTGAGCCGTCAGGGTGACGCCATACAGGATTGTGCCAGCTTACATCGTGCTCCTGCGAGGCTTTGATAATGGCCTTTTCATTGATTTCGACACCGAGACCAGGTTTGGTCAGAGCATGCAGGAAGCCGTCTGACATGTCGAAATCTTCAGGGTTGTTCACATAAGTAAGAAGCTCTGCACCCTGGTTATAGTGGATGCCCATGCTCTGCTCCTGCAAAGCAGCGTTGTAACTTACCATGTCGACGGCAAGGCAGGAAGCCAAAGCTACGGGGCCCAACGGGCAGTGAGGTGCAAGTGCCACGTCGTAGGCTTCTGCCATGGCTGCAATCTTCATGACTTCGGTTATGCCGCCGGCATGTGACAGATCCGGTTGTAAAATAGAAACACCGCGGGCTTCCAATACGCGTTTGAAATCATAACGGGTATACATGCGTTCGCCGGCAGCGATGATGAGATCGGAATTTGAAGCCAGATCGCGGTAGTATTCACAGTTTTCGGCAAGTACCGGTTCTTCAATGAAGAAAGGATGATAAGGCTCGAGCTCTTTCATCATGATCTTGGCCATAGGTGCTGTCACGCGGCCGTGAAAATCCAACCCGAATTCGATTTCGTCACCAAAATGAGCACGTATATCTTTGGCAATGGAAATGGAATGTTGTACCTTTTTATGGGTATCGATGAATCCGAGATCTTCGCAGCCGTTTAATTTGAAGGTATCAAAGCCTATTTTGCGAAGTTTTTCTATGCCTGCTATAACGTCAGCGGGACGATCTCCTCCTACCCAGCTGTAGGCTTTGATCTTATCGCGTACCTTTCCGCCTAAAAGTTCGGTGACGTTTACACCGAGTTTTTTGCCCTTAATATCCCACAAAGCCTGATCGACGCCAGCAATTGCGGACATCATCACCGGGCCTCCGCGGTAGAAACGGGTGCGGTAAAGCATTTGCCAGATATCGTTAATATTGGAAGGATCAACTCCCAAAATATAGTCACCTATTTCTTTAACGGCAGCTTCCACGGTTTTGGCGTGACCTTCTACAACAGGCTCACCCCAACCTTCGATACCCTCGTCAGTTTCAATTTTTACAAACATCCAGCGAGGCAAAACTCTATAGGTTTTGATTGCAGTAATTTTCATGATGTACTCCGAATAATGGGCAAGAGCCCCTTGTCAAATTAAACGTTACGAATTTTTATTAGCGACTTAAAAGTTGCGGTATTGCCAGCGAGAACCAAGGCACGAAACTAAAGAGCAATCCGCAGAAAATTTCTACTGCGATAAAGCTCAGAAGGGTTTTGGCCACGCCTATAACAGGGCGGTTGGCTATTCCGCAGGCAACGAACATACAGGTACCAAAAGGAGGAGTGCATTGTCCCATGGAAAGAATGAATACAACTACCAGTCCGAACTGTACCGGATCGATGCCGTAGCTTACGGCCAAAGGCGCAAGTATGGGGCCTAAGATCAGGATGATGGAGCCGTTGTCGAGGAACATGCCTGCAAAGATCATCAGCACGTTGATGATCAGCATGAATACTACCCAGGTATTGCAGAAACTCATGAAGAATTCGGTAACACGGGTAGGAATGTTGTACATGGTTGCAAGATATGCAAATACGGAGGCCGAGGCCACGAGACCCATGAGGTTTGCGGTGGTGATGGCAGTGTTTTCGCAGATCTTCCACAAGGAAACGGTATTGACTTCACGGTAAATGAAGCAGCATACGAATACGCCGTAGAATACTGATACTACAGCAGCTTCAGTCGGAGTGAAGATGGATGCGTAGATACCGCCTAAGATTATGACCGGCATCATCAAGGCCCAGAAGGCGCGTTTGAAAGCAGTCCATACATTCATTCTTGAAAAAGCGCTGCCGCGCGGGAATTTGCGTTTTTTAGCCACGAAGTAGCAATAAACACACAATGCCAACCAGCAGAAAATTCCCGGGATGATCCCTGACATCAAAAGTTGTGAGATGGACACTCCGGTCACGGTTCCGTAGATCACGAATACCACCGAAGGAGGAATGACGACACCCAAAGTGCCGCCTATGGCCTGAACGGCGGCGGAGTAATCTTTGGGATAACCGCGTTTTACCATTTCAGGATACATCACGCCGCCTATTGAAGCGGTGGTGGCCATTGACGAACCAGAAATTGCGGCGAAAAAAGCACAGGCTGAGATAGCTACGATTGAGACACCGCCTGCGATCCATCCTACCAAAGCATCAGCAAAGTCAATGAGGCGTTTTGATAATCCGCCGTTTGACATGACGTCGCCTGCGAGCATGAAGGCAGGGACAGCCAAAAGAGAGAAGGAATCGGCTCCGGCAAACATGCGTTGACCTATGATCACGAACGACAGATCCGGATTTAAAGCCACGGAAGCAACGCAGGCTAAAGCCAAACTCCAAACTAAAGGAACGCTTAAGATCAGCGCGACAAGTAAAGTGCCGAATAAGGCGATAACAGGGAGATCCATGGTTATTCTCCTCCTTTCATAACGCTTTCGATGTCATCTTTTGAAGAGATCTTCACACCGTAATTTTTGGGATCGAAGAAAGCTTTCAGTTTTTCAATCAGCTTGAAGAACAGTGCTACGGATGAAATGACATAACCTGTAAAGACGGTACCGTACATAATGATCATGGGAATGCGCATGGCTGGGGATTTTTGTACGCGACCGACCGGAAAGAGATCCGTGCAGTAAATGGCGATCAAAATGCAGGCTACAAGTCCTACTACTGCATGCATGATGTCAAACCCCAAACGGACACGTAAAGATTTGAAACTGTTCTGTACTGCGTCGATTTTAATGAGTTTTTCGCGGCTTACGGCTATATTGATACCGCAGACTACGATAAATACGAAGAGATAGCGTGAAAGTTCTTCAGACCAGGGCAGGGAGTAAAAGATCACGTAACGGGTAAAAACCTGAACGACGATCACGCACATCATGGCCGCAAGAGCCAAGGTGATAAGTCCCAGCATCAGCTTCTGGAACAGTGCAAAAACTTTTTCCAAGGCTTTATACATGTAATGAACCTCAGTGAAACCAGATCCTGTTTTTAAAATATCCCCGGAGTAAATATCCGGGGAAAAAGACAGGAGTTTAATTTTTTATCAATTACTTGGCGGATTTGATGATCTTGACGATCTCAGGATATTCGCTTTCCTGCTCTTTTAAGAAATCGGCAACTGCTGCTTTCATGGCATCCTTGTCAACGGTGGTAACTTCCATGCCTTTCTTGGCAAGGTTGTCAACGGCAGCTGCAGCCTGGCGACGCTGCTCTTCACGCTGATATTTGCCGGCTTCGCGGGCAGTATCCTGCAGGATCTGTTGCTGCTCAGGAGTAAGTTTCTTTAAAGACTGAGCAGACATGATGATGAAGATGGCCGAATAATTGTGATCGGTCATGGCCAGATACTGGTTAACTTCATTGATATTGTTGCCGTCGAGAACAGAAATGGCGTTTTCAACTCCGTCGATGGCCTTTTGCTGCAGAGCCGTATAAGCCTCACCCCAGGACATGGGAACTGGATCTGCACCTAAAGCACGCCAGAATCCCTGATGGATCTTGGAGTCCATTACGCGCAGTTTGATGCCCTTGATATCCGCAGGAGTATGAATGGCGCGGGTGGAGTTGGAAAACTCGCGGAAACCTACTTCCCAAACGTCCATATTGACAAGATTGATAC
>JALEXT010000175.1 GCA_022779845.1 Succinatimonas sp. | reverse complement strand
ATATCACGTACCTGATCGGTGGTGATGGCATCCAATCCACAGCCGAATGAGCTTAATTGAATGAGAGTAATGGCAGGATCTTCTGCGGCAACTTCGGCTGCGTGATAGAGGCGGGCATGATAGCTCCACTGGTTTACAAGTCCGGTCTGCTCCTGAGTGACGCTGATATCGCGTACGCAGTCTTCTGAGATCACCGACAGTCCGTAGGAAGAGAGCATTTGCGGAATACCGTGATTGATCTCTGGATCTATATGGTAAGGTCTGCCGGCAAGCAAAATGAGATGTCTTCCTGAAGCTTTGGCGTTTTGAATGATTTCATGGCCTTTGGCCAGCACATCGTGTTTATAGCGTTCAAGTTCAGCATAGGCAGAGGTCACCGCTTTATTAATGGCTCGTTTTGAAACGCGTATTCCTTTTAATTTCAGTTCGTGTCTTAATCTTGCTGCCAAGGCTTTGGGACGGGCTATGGGGAGGAAAGGTTCGATGAAGGTTATATGTTTTTCCTTCAAAAGATCCATGTTACCGCGTATGTTCTCTGGGTATGAGGCTACCACCGGGCAGTTGTAACGGTTATCAACTTTGATGTGATCATCACCCATATTGTAGGGAATGCACGGGTAGAAGATGGTTTTGACTCCTTTGTCCACAAGATCCATGATGTGCCCGTGGGTAAGTTTTGCAGGGTAGCACAAAGAATCTGAAGGAATGGTGGACATGCCTTCGCAATACATGGAAGCGGAGCTTTGAGATGAAAGTACCACTTCAAAACCGAGTTTGGTAAACAGCGTAAACCAAAAAGGGTAGTCCTCGTACAGATTTAAGACGCGGGGAATGCCGATCTGCCCGCGCGGTGCGTGTTCTCGCGGCTTATAGTCAAACACGCGTTCGTATTTGTATTGATAGATGTTGTTTTCGCTGGTGCAGGAAGGCGCTCCTCCTATGCCTTTTTCGCAACGGTTGCCGGTGTAGTAGCGCCCTCCGTCAGAAAAACGCAACATGGTGATGTTGCAGGCATTGCCGCAGCGTTTGCAACGGTAATTTTTCGATACGGCTTTAAAGCTTTCAAGTTCGTTGCAGGGAAGCAAAGACGTTTTTTCTTTTTTGCTTTCCTTGGCCAAAAGGGCTGCTCCGTATGCACCCATAAGACCTGCCACATCAGGTCTTATGGCGTCGCGTTTTAAGAGTTTTTCAAAAGAACGCAGCACCGCATCGTTTAAAAAGGTTCCGCCCTGAACTACGATGTGATCTCCAAGACTTGAGGTATCGCGTAACTGCATGACTTTAAACAGGGCGTTTTTGATGACAGACAGCGAGATCCCCGCGGATATGTCCGCAACTGCCGCACCTTCCTTTTGGGCCTGTTTTACCCTTGAATTCATGAACACGGTACAACGAGTTCCCAAATCCACGGGATCATGTGATTTTACGGCTAAGGCGGCAAAATCGCGTACGTTCATATGCAGCGATTTGGCAAAGGTTTCGATAAAGGAGCCGCATCCTGCCGAGCAGGCTTCATTAAGAGTAATGCCTTCAATTACGCCGTCACGGACGAAAAAGCATTTCATGTCCTGACCGCCTATGTCCATGACAAAGCTTACGTCAGGACAGAATTGGCGGGCTGCGCGCAAATGAGCAAAAGTTTCCACTTCTCCGAGATCTGCGTGCAGCGCGGCTTTTACCAAATCCTCTCCGTAACCTGTTGAGCAACAGGCTATGATGACTGCCTGCTCAGGCTTTTTGGCATAAAAATCCTTAAGCTCTTCTATGACCGTATCAAGCGGAGTACCGGCATTGCTACGATAATCAGTGTAAAGCAGTTCGCATTCTGATCCTATCACGGCAAGTTTGGTGGTGGTGGAACCAGCATCTATGCCTAAAAAAACGTCGCCTGCGTAGTTTTCAAGTGCGCCTCTTGGAACCTGATCGCGGTCGTGGCGTTCTTTGAACCTGCGATAATCTTCTTCGTCTTCAAACAGCCTGAAAGCATTTTTATTCTTTTGGGTTCCGACGTCGCATTTGGCATTTTGCGTAAGCTGCAAAAGAGAGTCTGCATCATAAGGCATGGCCGCATCGCATAAGGCAGCACCTATAGCTACGAAATAGTTGCCATCCTGCACCTCAACCACATCCTGAGGCTGCATTTCCAAAGTAGCGATAAAACGTTTTTTAAGCTCCGGCAAAAAATGTAGCGGACCGCCTAAAAATGCCACTTTTCCTTTAATGGGACGTCCTTGAGCAAGATTGCCTATGGTCTGATTAACCACTGCCTGAAAAACCGAGAGGGCAATGTCTTCTTTGGCGATGCCGTTATTCATCAGAGCCTGAATGTCGGTTTTGGCAAAAACACCGCAACGTGAGGCTATGGTGTGAATATTTTTAGCCTGCATGGCAAGCGCATTAAGACCTGATGCGTCGGTTGAGAGCAAAGTTGCCATCTGATCGATAAAAGCTCCGGTACCCCCGGCGCAGGCTCCGTTCATGCGCTGTTCCATGGTGCCGCGAAAATAGGTGATCTTGGCGTCTTCGCCCCCTAATTCGATGACGGTATCCGTTTGCGGAATGAGTTTTCTTACGGCCTCGGCACAGGCAATGACTTCCTGTTCAAACGGCAGCAGACAGAGTTTGGCGATTCCCATAGCCGCAGATCCTGTAAGCGCAAAGAAAAAACTTTGATTTCCTATATGCTGCTTTACGTAATTAAGGTTTCTTTTAAGCGATGGCAGGGTCTCGGAGAAATGCCTTTCGTAATTTTTGAAGATCACTTGGCTGTTTTTATCCAAGATCACCGTCTTGATGGTGGTGGATCCTATGTCGATACCGACTCTGTAATTGCATGCAGTTGTTGAAGCCATAAATCTTTTAAAGCGCCTTAATAAATTTGCCCGGCAGCTTTTAAATGCTGTCCTGGACTTCCTTTTTATTGTTTGTGTTTGTTAAGGACCGGTTTATGAATCTTTTTACGATTTTAAATTTACCGTTTTTAAATGGGAAAAAAGTGATAATCCTTAATCAAGATCAGGCGAGAAAAGAAATAGGCTAAAAGCAGGAGTACATGTTTAAAGGCTGTATAATTTACCCGTGAAAAAGCAAGCCGCGCCCGTAACCTTTACGGAATGAGTCTTTAAAAGCGGTTTTGCAAACAGGATTTTTTTTAGATGCAGTTGATAAATTTGTTCAACTGCATAAGCCTGCCTCATAAGACAGCGGCAGGCGCAAGCAAGAAAGGACCGCCGCCATGCCCAAACTTAATTTTTTTGCCACTTGTCCAAAAGGCCTTGAAAGGCTGCTGTTTGAAGAATTAAATTCACTTAAGATGCAGTCGGTGCGTGAAACCGTGGCCGGCGTGTCCTTTGAAGGAAGTTTCAACGACGGTCTCAAAGCCTGTTTATGGAGCCGTTTTGCCTCGCGTATCCTGCTTGAACTTTCCGAGTTTCAGGCCCCCTCTGATCTTGAACTGTATATGGGAGCAGCCGGCATCCCTTGGGAAGATTACTTCACTCCTGCCGAAACCATAGCCGTTGAATTTAACGGTATGACCGACGAGATCCGCAATACTCAGTACGGCGCTTTGAAGATTAAGGATGCCGTGTGCGACCGACTGCTAAAAAACAGCGGAGCACGCCCTGATGTCGACAGGGAAAATCCCGACGTGCGCATTTATTGCCATTTGGAGCGTCGCGGACAGGCCACGGTGGCCATAGATCTTTCAGGGCAGGCTTTGTTAAAAAGAGAATACAGCCGCCACACCGGTGCAGCTCCTTTAAAGGAGAATCTGGCCGCAGCCATGGTGGTGCGCTCAGGTTATGCCGGCGCGAACATGTTCGATCCTATGTGCGGTTCAGGTACTTTGCTTATCGAGGCCGCCTCATTGGCAACCGATACGGCTCCGGGGTTAAAACGCCGCAGTTACGGCTTCTTCCGCCTTAAGCAGTTTGACGGTGAAATTTGGCGTCAGTTGCTTGCAGAAGCCTCCGAAAGATCAAAAAAAGGTTTTGAGAAATTCAAAGCTCAGGGCTTTGAGATCATAGGCTATGATCGCGATCCCGTCATGGTCGAAATTTGTAATGAGAATGTAAAAAGAGCAGGTTTTGACTCGATTGCCCGTGCAAAATCAGGCGATGCTACGGCCCTTACCAATCCTTTTTCTTCAGCAGAACACATTACCGTGGTGACCAATCCTCCTTACGGCAAACGTATGGGGAACTTTAACGAGCTCATCTCGCTGTATACGGCTTTGGGTGACGGCTTAAAGCGTTGTTTCAAAGGCGCGCGCGCCGCGGTGATCTCAAGCTCTGCCGAGCTTTTGTCCTGCTTAAGACTGCATGCAGATCGCGTCTATCACCTCTTTAACGGTGCTCTTGAGTGCCAGTTGCGCGTCTTTGACATCAGCAAAGAAGATGTACGCAGCGATAAGGAAGAAAATCGCGCTTTAATTGCCGAGGATTTTGCCAATCGCCTTAAGAAAAATCTTACGTACATGCGCAAATGGGCGGCCAATACCGGCAACGAAGCCTATCGTATCTATGACAGTGACGTTCCGGAATTCCCCGCTGCCGTGGACTGTTACGGAGACTATTTCGTCATTCAGGCCTACGCTCCTAAAAAACAGGAAAACGAACGCGTACACCGCCGCAGAGTGCTAGATATGATCTCGGCCGTGGTGAAGGTTACCGGAGTAAACGGTGATCACGTGATTTTAAAGAGCCGCGAGATCAAGCACGGTACATCCCAATATGAAAAAGCCGAAGAGCAGCAAAATCGCTTTATGACGGTAAAAGAAGGCGAATTGCAGTTTAAGGTAAATCTTGAGGATTATTTGGATACCGGACTGTTTCTTGATGCGCGTCTTATCCGTGATCGCATTAAAAAGATGGCATCAGGCAAGAGATTTTTGAACCTCTTTTGCTATACGGGATCGGTTACCGTGGCCGCTGCCAAAGGACAGGCTTTGTCATCCTTAAGTGTCGATATGAGCCGTACCTATCTTGAATGGGCCAGAGAGAATCTTGAATTAAACGGTATACCTTCGGCCCCGCACCGTTTGCTGCAGGCTGACGTGCTCTCGTGGATTGCACAGGAACATTCTGAGGACGAACGTTTTGATTTGATTTACGTTGATCCGCCCACTTTCTCAAATTCAAAACGCATGCAGGGCAGTTTTGACGTAAAACGTGATCAGGTGGCTTTGTTATCAAGCCTCACCAGGCTTATGGATGAAGATGGTGTCGTGATCTTCTGCAACAACTGCAGGAATTTCAAGCTTGAAACGCAGGCTTTGCAAGAGTACGGCTATGAATGCGAAGATATCTCACAAGCAACGCTTCCGCGTGATTTTAAACGCAATGTAAAAATTCATTCCTGTTTCATCCTGCGTTTTGAGCGCTCAAAAATGACAAAAGAGCCGGAGCGCATGAAGGTTGCGGCTGCACCTAAGTGGCAACGCGAGGTGCAGGGGGTAAGAAAAGCTCCTTTAAATAATACTTATGAAGGAAGTTTTGACAAAAAGTTTTCATCTTCCAGAAGATCTGAAGGTTTCGGTCGTAACTTTAAGCGCGACGAATACGGACGAACTGGTGATGATGCGAAAAACCGTAAGTACGGCAGCAGATCCGCATTGTCAAAGGATCGTTTCTCAAAAGACGGTGCGGAGCGTTTTGAACGCAAGGTAAAGCCGACCGGCCGCGTGTGGGGACCTGACGGGATTAAGGATCTTAAATGAGTCTTATAAATCTCATGGAGGCCACTTTGGCCTACGGTGCCGATCAGCTTCTTGACAAAGCAGAGCTTGCAGTCGAAGAACACGATCGCATCTGTCTTGTAGGACGCAACGGTGCCGGTAAATCTACTTTGCTTAAAGTAATCGCAGGGGTGCGCGAGCTTGATGAAGGCCGGCTTATCTGTCAAAGCGGTCTGCGCATAGCCATGCTGCCTCAGGATCCTCCCCAATATCAAAGCGGTACTGCCTATTCTCTGGCAGCCTCAGGTGTCCCCGTAGTAGGTGAGGCTTTATCACGTTTTGCTTTAAGCACCGATGCAAAAGAGCAGGCTGAGTTGTCGGCATTTATTGAAGAGCATGACGGCTGGAATGCCGATGCGGTGGTGCGTCGGGTATTGAACACGCTGGAGCTTACAGCCGATCGGCCTTTGTCGGAGTTGTCAGGCGGCTGGAGGCGCAAAGCAGCCTTGGCTGCGGCGCTGGCTTCAGAGCCTCAGGTATTGCTTTTGGACGAGCCTACTAATCACCTTGATATCAGAACCATTACCTGGTTTGAAGAATGGATTAAAGGCTTTGACGGAACGGTGATCTTCATTACGCACGATCGAGCTTTTGCCGACGATTGTGCATCCTCAATAGTGGAACTTGACCGCGGCAAGCTTTATACCTATCCTGGCTCCTTCTCCAAATACCTTGATTTGAGGCAGGAGCGTTTCCGCATGGAAGATCTTGCCAACAAAGAGTTTGACCGCGTGCTGTCTGAGGAAGAAGCCTGGATACGCCGCGGAGTAAAAGCACGACTTGCCCGTAATGAAGGCAGGGTGCGTGATCTTATGGAAATGAGGCGTCAGCGAGCTCAAAGGCGTGATCGTCAGGGTAAGGTGATCATGCAGGTCAACGAAGCCGACAGAAGCGGCAATATAGTCTTTGAACTGCGCGACGTTGAGGTGGAATTTGAAGGTCGCAGGCTCATAAAGCCATTTAACGCCACGGTAATGCGCGGCGATCGCATCGGTATAGTAGGTCCGAACGGTGCCGGTAAGACCACGCTCATACGCACCATTTTAGGAGAGTTAAAGCCTACGCACGGCTATGTGCGTACCGGTATGAATGTGTCCGCCGAGTATTTTGATCAATATCACGAGCAGCTCTATCCTCAAAAAAGCGTAGCTGACAACGTGGCCGACGGACACAGCGAAGTGGTGATCAACGGCAAAAGCCGTCATGTGATTTCATATCTGGCATCGTTTCTGTTTACCGGGCGCAGAGCCAGATCTCCCGTTTCGGTTTTGTCTGGCGGTGAAAAGAACCGTCTTTTGTTGGCCAAGCTTTTTGCAAGGCCGTCAAACGTTTTGGTAATGGATGAGCCAACCAACGATCTGGATCTGGAAACGCTCGATCTCTTAGAAGACCTCGTGTCCTCATATCCAGGGACCGTTATAGTTATTTCGCACGACAGACGCTTTATCGACAGGGTGGCCACGGAAACCTGGGTTATGGACGGGCAGGGAAATATCGAGGACGTAGTAGGCGGCTGGAGCGACGTGTTGGCCTATTATGCACGCATAGGCAAGAGCATTTCCTGCGCTGCAACCAAAAACGAGGTAAAGGAAAAAGAGCAGACTGTCGTAAAAAAGGAAAAAGTAAAGAAATCCGGACTGTCATTTACCCAAAAGCATGAGCTTGAAGCCTTGCCTCAGCAAGTTGAAGATCTCGAAAAGCAAATAGCGTCATTAGATGATGAGCTTTCGTCGCCTGATCTTTATTCACAAGGATCGGATCGTGCCTTGGAACTTACGGCCAAGCGTCAGGATCTTCAGAAAAAGCTCGACTCGCTTTATGCGCGTTGGGAGGATCTTGAACTTATGGACGGGGAGAACTGAGTATGATGCCTGAAATAAGCAAAGTAGATCTGCATACCCATTCGACATTTTCTGACGGATCTTTAAGCCCTGAGCAATTGGTGCAAAGAGCTCTGTCGCGTCAGCTTAGGCTTTTGGCGCTTACCGATCATGATGCCTCAGGCGGCGTTGAGAGCGCCGTAAAGGCAGCAGAGGGCACTACGCTTAAAGTGATCGCCGGAGCTGAGCTTTCAACTACCTGGCAAAATTGTCAGATCCACATAGTAGGATTGTTCTTAAATTTAAACAGTCAAGCTCTTTTGCATTTTTATCAAGGGCAAAGAGAGCGCAGAATTGAGCGTGCCAAGGTCATAGGAGCAAAGTTAGAGCGTCAGGGCTTTCACGATGCCTATGCGCGTACCTGTGCCATGGCAGATCCCGGAGCTTTGATCACCCGCGGCAATTATGCCCGTTTTATCTTCAGCACGGGACAGGCCTCGAGCATAGACGATGCTTTCAATTCCTATCTTAAAAAGGGCAAAAGCGCTTATGTAAATACTTTGTGGCCTTCGATAGGGGAAGCCGTCGACGTCATCAGAGCCTCAGGAGGCGTTGCCGTTTTGGCTCACCCCAAGCGTTATCTTTTGACCAATACCAAGTTAAGAAGACTTATAGAAGAGTTTAAGAGTGCAGGCGGATTGGCTATGGAGGTTGCCTCCTGCAGACAGCGTCCCTGCGACAGAGTTTATTTAGGAGAGCTTTGTCAGCACTACGGCTTGTTTGCTTCTATGGGATCTGATTATCATCAGGGATCGCCGTGGCTTGATCTGGGACTGGGACTTACCCTGCCTGAAGGGCTTACTCCGGTGTGGGAGTGCCCGCAGGCACGAGAACTTAAACTCGATGAATTCTTACGCTCATAATTAAAATATCCTTTTTAAAAAGGAGAACGATATGCAAGCAGAATACTTAACCATACATCCTGACAATCCGCAAAAACGTTTTGTTACTCAGGTATGTGAATGCTTAAAAAAAGGCGGAGTGGCGGTGATCCCCACCGATTCGGCTTATGCGCTGTGCTGTATGCTCGGTCAGAAGAATGCGGTCGAGCGCATTGCACGCATAAGACAGATCAGTAAAAACCATAATTTCACTTTGCTTACGCGTGATCTTTCTGAGCTTTCTACCTATGCCCGCGTGGACAATACTGTATTTCGCCTTATAAAAAATAATATTCCCGGAGCCTATACTTTCATCATGGGAGCTACCAAAGAAGTGCCGCGACGTCTGATGAATGAAAAACGCCGTACCATAGGTCTTAGGGTTCCTGATAATGCCATTGTTAGGGCTATATGCACCGAACTTAACGAGCCTTTGATGAGTTGTACCCTCATCATGCCGGGAAAGGAGGAGCCTGAATCAGATCCGGTGGTGATCCACGATCTTTTAGGCAAACTTACCGATGTCATCGTCGACGGCGGGGTAGTCGAACCCAGGCCTACAACGGTAATACGTTTTGAAGACGACGGTACTCCTGTGGTAAGACGCATAGGAGCAGGGGATCCCAGTCCTTTTGAATAGAGCTCTGAAAACAGGAAGTTACCATGTTGTTAAGATGTTCTTTATTGCTGTTTTTAGGAAGTCTTGTTTCTTCCGTATCTTTTGCGTCAGATGCTCCGAAATCCTATGATCACGGCGATGACGTGTTAAACGGTAAAGAGCTGTCGCTTGATCAGGTAAGAGCAAAGCTAAGGCATGATCTTGTGAAAAGCAAGGCCTCAGATCAGCAGGTAAAAGCCATGCAGGATCTTAAAAATGAAGATGAACGCAGGGCAAGCGAGCTCAAACAAAGTGCCAAGGACTTTTATTCTGACAAAGGACGCGGAGAAATGATCGCAGAAGGCGACGTTTCACTGGATGCGAGGATCGTGAGTCAGTGGGCGCGCGAGCAGTCTTTAAAAAACGATCCAGAAGATGCCGAGCATAAAAAAAGAATTTATGAAGAGGTAAGGAAGCGCTACCCTGCAACCTCTGCGGCACAGGCTTTGCAAAACTGGAGCTCAGGTGAGGATCTTCAGAAAAAAAGAGCCGAGGCAAGACAGGTTTTAAGAGAAAAAGCTGAAGCCGAATTAAAAAAAGGTGAGGATGCTGGAAATAAAAAGAAATGAGCTCTAAACGGTTTTATTACCTGTAGTAGCGGTCAGAACAACACACAGCCGCAAGCTTTAAGTACATGAAAAAATGTTCCGGCTACTTTTATGTAACGGTTAGGACTTGAGCTGTTTGTCGGATCTATTTTTTTCTGGCAAGGATCAGCTCAATTCTTTTTGTCCTGATCTTTGTTTTTCTTGTCTTTATACAAGCCTTGAGTTTTGTCGTTTGAACGGATCATATACCGTGAAATAATAAACATTAAACCCCAGCCGAGTAGAATGCTTTCGCCTAAATCACTTCGACCGTCAAAGAACAAGCTAATCACACAACCTAATGCAAAAATTGCAAGACCAGCAAGAAACAATACAGATACAACTATAAAGATCACGTATCCCTTATCGCATAAGTCTTGAAGTGTACACCACCACCATGCGCTGCGCAGGGTGGCTTTGTCAGGCTTCGGTCTTTTGGAATTGGGATCATTCATTTTCAGTTCTCCTTTTTGGCAGAAAACAAAACTGCTGACTGAATGGGCAACGGCAGCGCTTGTTGAAGCAGTAACGGAGCGAACTCATTGCTTGATCCTTTTTGTAACCGGCTCAGAACCTCTTTTAGCAGCTCATTGTTAGAGAGTTGTTTCAGATCTGCTATTTCGTCGTTTCTTTCCTTTACCGTTTGTTCCAAAGCTTTGATTTTTATGCTTGCCGTTTCTGCATCGGTAATTGCAAAGTGCATCTTGGCTTTTGTTGCATCGATGCGGTATTTTTCCTGCTCTTCTATTTCATCCAAACGTTTATCTGGAAGCGGTAAAAATCCTTGCTGTCTGCATATGGAAAGACGTCAATGGATGATTTGGTCAAATGATACGGCACAATTTTTTTTGCAAAAACAGATCCCGTAGCAATATATTTTTTCTATAAGAGGATTTTCTCTAAATTTCGTAGCATATTTTTTTTGCTTGATCTGCATTAAAGCTTCGTCAGCCATAGTGTAGATGACAGCCTGATTTTGGATCTGCTTTAATTCCATGATCACGGCAGTACGGCGGTTTGCGGACAGAAAGGTTATGTCAGGATAGCCGTTCCCTGCTTCCTGATTTGATGAGAATTCGCGTATGAGCTCATCATGTCCGGCGATAAGTCCGGTCGTGATCCCGTGATAATGGTTTTCGCGCATCGGTCCCTTGCCAACATCGCGTACCCAAATGTAGGCTTCAAGAAAATCCAACAGCACTCTGTTTAATCCTAAATGCGCACTTCGTATTCGTTTTCTTGGAATGTACTGTTTTTAGTTAACGTCAGATATCCGGTGTGAAGCATCAGGGTCCAAAAGTCTTTGATACGATGTTTTTGAAGATCATCATAATTCAGGCATTCGTTTATTTTCAGCTTTACACTTTTCCGTCCAAAAGTTGTTGCATGATCCCAACATCTTTTGGGCTGAGCGCATCTAAAAATTGTCTGATGATGTCGTTACCGCTTGAGCTTACCCAGTAGTTGCCGTAGTTGACGTCACGTTTTTGGCGTTTTGACGCTATAGCAGCTTCACAAAACTTAATTACGTCCCAAGGACAATAGATTTCGATCCCAGCAAACGCATAGCCGTCATAATTTTTTTTGACTTCATCAAAGCAGTCAGCAAGACCGTAATATTGAAGTAAAGAGGCGGTTTCGTCCTTGGTAAATCCCAAGGCTTTTGCAAAATCCGTATCCTGATCCAATACCGAATTTGTCATAAGATTATTAAGCCCTGTAAAGATACTTTCTTTACTGATTTTAAGACAGCCGGTCAAAACGGCTTTGGTAAAATGAATGGGCTGAGGTTTTAAGGCAGAGGAGAGAAAATTGCGTAAAAGTCCTAAAGTTTCCTCATACCAAGGTGTTTGCGCTGCGCTGTTTAACAGTACGTCGTATTCGTCGATAAGCAGGACAGGTTTCACTTTGGTGTGTGTAAAGCAACTCTGTGATGAGATGAAGCGAGTTTCCCAAAATGTCTTTGTTTTCAACTTTCCTTAAAAATTCCAAGTCTAACAGCAATTTGAAATTTTGTTTTTGTTCAGGCAAGAGAGCAGGACTTTGCAAAAGATAAGCGAATTTTCCTGCTGTTTCGTTAATCAGCAACGCAAATCTGCGATAGAGCGCTTCAAAACTCGTTTGATCGTTTACGTCTTTTAACGTGAGTGAAATAACCGGAAATTTGCCTAAATATTGCCGGCAAAATTCCTGATCGCTTAAGATGGCGGTGTTGTGAAAGCGCCTTTTGATTATTCCGACGTCGTCAGGATCCACTGCGTTCATCTTCAAGAAGGCATTAAACATCGACAGTAACAACGACTTTCCAAAGCGTCTTGGTCTTGTGATCAGCAATACTTTTGAGGCATTTTCGGAAAATACGGTCTTAATAAACGGAGTTTTGTCTACAAAATAGCCGTTTTCGTCTCTGAGATCGTTAAAGTCGTCATTTCCGGCTGCAATTTTGAGTTGAAACTCCATAAGAACCATCTCCTCGTAAGGTGTTTTGCTTAATGTCTTCTTGCAAATTCTGAAGCTAAGTCCGGCAATTTGGGCTTTACTTTTTTACTCCGTCGTCACGTACAAGTACTGCTGTTGAGAGATCCAGTTTATGTTTGCAAGGCAGGGTGACGAAATAGCCGCTCCCCGGAGCTACGGTAATATTTTGCCGCTTGCGTTCATCTTTAAGCTCGGATGCATCAAGTTCTAAGAGTCCGTTCGGAGTCAGGATCTTAAGGCAACTGGTGTTTTCAAAACGGTTCTTTACCGCAATATGCAAAAGGCCGTCGGCATCTTGTGATTGGATGGCTCCCGTAACCTGGAAACGCCCGGGGGACGGGGAATTGGTTTCATAATCCTGGGTTTCATCAGGACGATGCGGTTCAAGCAAAGCCGTGGTGTAACCGCGGGAAGGAATGGAGTTTACCAAAAGCCATGATTCGTCGGGAATTTCTTCGCCGCGTTCTATGGCGTTGATGGCCAGGCGGTAAGCACGGGTGATTGCTCCTACGTAGAAAGGAGAGCGTGAACGGCCTTCGATCTTAAGCGAATCTATGCCTATATCCATGAGCTTTTTAATAAGGGGCAGTGCGCACAGATCTTTAGAGTTCATAAGGTAGGTGCCGTTGCAATCTTCCTGCGCTTTCATCCATTCCCCGGGATGATTGTCATGATCTTCAAGTTCGGCCTCAAGCATGCGTCCTTCTTCGCTTTGATATACGCCGGCATCATCGGCAGTTGCCGCATGTACTGAGCGTATTTTAAAAGGCCAGCGGCAGGAGTTGTTGCAAGCTCCGGTGTTGGCGTCGCGGCGTGCCAGAAGACCTGAGATGAGACAACGTCCGGATACGGCAATGCACAACGCGCCGTGCACAAAAACTTCAAGCTCGGCATCGGGGCATTCATTTCTGATCATTTCAATTTCAGAAAGCGGCAGTTCGCGCGCCAGAATGCAACGGGTAACTCCGTTGCGCTGCCAGAATTTTACGGTGCCGGCGTTGACGGTATTGGCCTGAACACTGAGATGAACCGGGATCTCAGGACAAAGATCGCGAGCTTGCATGATAAGCCCGGGATCAGCCATGATGAAGGCATCGGGCTTTAAAGCGGCAACCTCAAGCAAAGCTTGTTTGAAAGCTCCCGATTCAAGGCGTCGCATGTGCGGAATGGCATTTAAAACGGCAAAGAATTTTTTGCCCATGGCGTGGGCTTCATTAATCCCCTGCTCAAAGTCCTGACGGGTAAAACCGTTGCCGCGAACGCGCAACGACCAGCGGGGAACTCCGGCGTAGACGGCATCGGCTCCGTAATTTAAGGCAAAATGCAGGTTTTCAGGAGAACCTGCAGGGGACAGCAGTTCAACGCTCACAGTCAAAGATCTCCAGTATGCGGCATGACAGTTTGTCCAAAAGATCTCCTTGTAAGACCAAGTGTGCTTGCAGATCAGCTATGCGATCTTCGCTTTTTTCAGGAAGATTCTTCTCAAGATATTGATCGGTAGGACGTATGCGTTTTAAGGACAGATCCGAGGTAAGTACCAAACTTAAAGAGTCGCTGTAAAGCAGCTGCAACTCGGTAACTACTTTGCCTGCCTGAATGTGTACGGCGATTTCATCTGAACTTAAATCTTCCCGGGAGATGCGGATCACACCGCCTTCATCGTCGGTACTTTTTAAAACCACGTCGGTTCCTACGGTGAAATCAGACGGGATTTCTCCTTCGGAGATCCATGAAGTCATGCGCTCTTCAACGGCGCAACGCGGTTGCAGCACTTTGGCAGGGAAACTTACCAAAGCTTCGCGCAACATGGCCAAAGCTTTTTCCGCACGTTTGGCAGAAGAAGCGGAGACGGCGCAGATCCCGTGCTCGACGTGAATGTATACCAGCATTTCGCGACGAGTGGCAAAAGCCTGAGAGAGCAGTTTGCCGGTAAGTGCGGTTTTTAAAGATTCTTTCTCATTTTTACGCAATTCGCGCTGCAATTCCTGCTCTTTACTGGCAATGAGTTCCTGCAGCTGAGTTCTGATCACCGATGAGGGCAAAAGTTTGGTTTCCTCAACTAGTTTGCAGAAATACCCTCCTGCAGTCTTAAAAGAGTAAGGCGTATTGTCACCGTATAAAGGTACGAATCCTATGCTTGAGATCTCGTTGCCTTGCACCGGGCGAAAGGGGGCTCCTTGCAAGGCATCTTCAAACTGGATCTCATCGTTTATCGTATCCCCTAGTTCATGAAGGTCTACCGTGTAGAGGCGGGCGCTTTTAAACCACATCGTTGTATCCTTTTATCATAGCTATGTATTTTGGGCTGATTTTAACATGTATTGATTATGGTAAAGCTGTTTTTGATAATTAAAATAACTATGAATTATTTAATAAAAATATTTTAAGAAAAAGTTCTTTGGAAGGGATTAAGCAGAATAATTTTTTTAAGGTTTTAAAATCACAGTGTTTAATCATATTGATAAATATATAATTTGTTAAAATAACTGAATATTAACGATTTTCGGTATTTTATTCGGAATTAACGCACTTTGCGCAGTGACAGCAAAACTATTGTTAATATCTTTTTATAAGAAGTTGACGTGGTCGAATAAAATCAACCAGAATTGCTGTAAACGCAAACATATTATTTTGAATTTTATAATCAAAGATAAAGGCGATATTTAAAAAAATAATTTTTTGTTAATCAAAACAGCATGAGATTGAAAATATTATTTATTAAATACAATAATCATCAGGTCTTAAGTTTTATAAAGACGTTTTTCTTGCTCAAAAAGCATAAAAATGCTATAATTTAGTAATTGTTTTGTCTTAAAAATTAAAAAGTTACAAGGTGCACCTAATGTCAGATACGACCGACAACGAACAGATGGGAAATCCTGAAGGCCCCGAGGCTTTGACCGCAGCCCAGAGCGTCACCCAGAAGGTTCAGACTGTAAACCTTGAGGATGAACTTAAGCAGTCTTTTATCGATTATGCCATGAGCGTGATCGTCGATCGTGCGCTGCCTGATGTGCGCGACGGCTTAAAACCGGTGCATCGCCGCGTGCTTTTTGATATGAACGATCTTAACGTATGGAAAGATACTAAGAAATCTGCCCGTATCGTCGGTGACGTTATAGGTCGTTTCCACCCGCACGGAGACGCCGCAGCTTACGAGACCATAGTGCGTATGGCTCAGTGGTTCTCGATGCGCGAGCCTTTGATTGACGGTCAGGGTAACTTCGGTAACATCGACGGTGACGGTCCTGCAGCTGCCCGTTATACTGAGGTGAAGCTCAACAAGATCGCCCGCGTGATGGTAAACGATCTCGACAAAGACACCGTCAACATGGTGCCGAATTACGACGGCACCGAAACCATGCCTGAAGTATTACCGGTGCGTTTCCCCAACTTGCTGGTGAACGGCTCCTCTGGTATTGCCGTGGGTATGGCCACGAATATTCCCAGTCACAATCTTGCCGAAGTCATAGAAGGCACCTGTGCCATGCTCGACAATCCTGAGATTTCGCTTGAAGAACTCATGCGCTATATCCCGGGACCGGACTTTCCTACAGGCGGTGAGATCGTAGGACGCGAAGGCGTACGCAAAGCTTATGCTACCGGCCGCGGCCGTTGCGTGATCCGTTCGCGCTATCACATTGAAACCGACAAATCCGGGCGCAAGACCGTAATGATCGATGAGATCCCTTATGTAGTGCATAAGGCCGATATCGTCAAGCAACTGCAAACCATGTTGCGTGATAAGAAGATAGAGGGGATCTCGGAAGTTAACGATCTTTCCGATAAAAATCATGACGTGCGCATCGCCATCGATTTAAAACGCGATGCTTATGAAGAAGCAGTTTTAAACAATCTCTTCTCAAATACGTTGTTGCAGTCATCATTCCCCATCAACATGGTGGCTTTGGTGGGCAATCATCCGCGTCTGCTCACCTTAAAAGAGATCCTGCAGGAGTTTTTGAAATTCAGAAGGGAAGTGGTTACCCGCCGTACCGTGTTCCTATTGCGCCGCGATCGTCGTAATGCCCATCTTAGAGAAGGGCTCATGGTTGCCAAGGCCAATATCGAAAAGGTGGTGGAACTGATCACTGCTTCTGCCAATACTGCAGATGCCCGCAGTCGTCTGATGGCCGAGGCCTGGAGTTCAAAAGAGATCTCCCCGCTTATAGAACGCACTGAAGATGGCATCAATGTGGCTTTGCCTCAGGGAATACCGGATGACAGAGGAGTGCACGGTGATTACTATTATTTGTCAGAAGCTCAGGCCGATGCCATTTTGGCCTTGCAGTTGTCCCGTTTGACTCACCTTGCACAGGATCAGATCCGCGGTGAATATCAGGATCTCATCAAGGGGATCTGGGGCTATCTTGAGATTTTAAATGATCCCGTACGCATGAAGCAGGTGATAAGAGCAGAGCTTGACGAAGTTAAAAGAGAATTCGGCAGCAAACGCCGCTCCGGTTTCATCGAAGATCTCGGCGAATTCAACAAAGGCGATCTTATTGCCAAACAGGATGTGATCGTCACGCTTTCAAACGAAGGCTATGTGAAATATCAGGACATCGCCTCCTACGAAAGTCAACATCGCGGTGGCAAGGGAC
>JALEXT010000172.1 GCA_022779845.1 Succinatimonas sp. | reverse complement strand
GTAGCTCACGGTTATGCCATGATGCCGCAGTTTATGCAGGACGGAGTCGGCAATTTCTTTTCAAACATCGGAGAAATTAACAACACCGTTAACCAGTTGCTCTTGGGAAATTTTGCTTACAGCGCCACCTCATTTGCCCGTTTGCTCATAAATTCCACCATAGGTTTGTTAGGCTTGTTCGATCCTGCTTCCCATATGGGACTTAAACAGCAGGAAATGAGTATGAATACGGTGCTCGGGCGTTACGGCGTTGATCAGGGCGAATATCTCATGATCCCTTTTTCAGGGCCTTCTACCGAGCGAAATCTGCACGCGTCTTTAGCTGACGACTGGTATTACTTTGCTTTAAACGAGCCTTTTGTCACCGCCGCCTGTTATTTGATCCACGGCATTCATGAAAGAGCCCAGTTGATTTCTCAGGAAAAATTCATCGATGATTCCGTAGATCCGTATGCCCAGATGCGCCAGATTTATCTGTCCTATGAACAGGGATTGGTAGATCCCGACAGTGCGGCAAAAGATACCAAAGAAACAGTAGATGAGGATTTTTTACAGGAAGTTGACGAGAACTGAGTGAACTTATGAAACAGTCGAATGATCACGGATCTTTAGAAGAATTGCGCGGACAGATAGACGAGTGCGATGTGCAGTTGGCTAAGCTTCTTGCAAGACGTCAGGAACTTGTAAAAAAAGCAGCGCAGGCCAAGGCTTTGCATAAAGACGCTGCCTACAGTAAAGAGCGCGAGCAGTATCTCATGCAAAGCCGCGAGCAAATGGCAAAAGCAGCGGGATTGCCTGCAGGTCTTATGTCAGATGTTATAAAAAGAGTTTTGCGCGAAAGTTACCGCTCGGGCGGGACCGGATCTTATCCAAAACTTATGCAAGGAGACGGTAAGGTCGTGATCATAGGCGGAAACGGCGGGATGGGTAAGATCTTTACCCGTTATTTTGAAGCTTCTGGTTATGAAGTTACGGGATTCGGGCATCGCGGCTGGGACAAAGCGCAGGAGTATTTTGAAAATGCCCGTATCGTGATCGTTACGGTACCCATCGATATTACCATCGAGATCATTAAAAAAACTGCGCCTTATCTTTCAAAAGATACCATCTTATGCGATCTGACTTCGGTAAAAGGCCCCATCGTGGATGCCATGCTTAAATACCACCAAGGACCGGTATTGGGATTGCATCCTATGTTCGGACCGGATATTAAAAATCTGGTTAAACAGGTGGTGGTAACGGTTTCTGCAAGAGAGCAGGAGAAAAGCGCTTTTTTGGTAGAGCAGCTTAAGCTTTGGGGGGCCAAAACCGTAGAATGCGATGCTTATGATCATGACAAGGCCATGAGCATCATTCAGGCTTTAAGACACTTTACCACTTACGCTTACGGAACCTTCATGGCATCGATGAAGGCTGATCTTAAACAGTTGCTTGAATTAAGCTCTCCTATATATCGTCTTGAACTTATGATGGTGGGAAGACTGTTTGCGCAGGATCCCAGGCTCTATGCGGATATCATCATGTCATCAGAGCGCAATTTAAAATTACTTAGCGATTACGTGGAGCATTTAAAGCCCGAGCTTGATACGGTCATGAACAAAGATGCAGCGGAATTTGAACGCCGCTTTTTAGAAGCTCGCGAATATTTCGGTCCTTTGTCGGAGCAGTTTTTAAAAGAAAGCGGATCGCTTTTGGCAAAATTCCAAGATCAGCGCTGAAAAATTTCATTTCATCTGCGGGGGAAAAGAAATTTTTCCCTTTTTCTTATTTTGAAAACCTTGATCTTGATCATGCTTTTCAATAAGATGCCACTCGTTCGCCGTCTTAGGTTTTCCTTGACGGTATTTTTTGCATTTAAGAAGTAAATTTTATGATCATCAGACAGTTGGCGGTGATCTTTGCCTGTTTGGCCATAGGCGAACTGATCGTTTTTTTAACCGGCATCCCGGTTCCGTCAAGCATCATCGGCATGTTGCTGCTCACCTTAAGTCTCAAACTCAAAATCATTCGTCTTGAATGGGTGAAAGGGATTTCGGATTTCCTCGTGGGAACCATGGGGTTCTTCTTCGTGCCTCCCGGAGTTGCGGTTATGTTGCACTTTGATCTCATCAAAGCCGAGCTTATGCCCATAGTTACGGCTACGGTGGTATCAACCGTGCTGGTACTTGCAGTAACCGGATGGGTGCATCAGTGTTACAGCGCAGCCTCTTCAAAGGTTAAAAAACGTTTGGAGCTTGGCAGGAACAAAACAACGGATCAGGAAAATAAGGAGCCTTGAAATGGCTTATTTGCAAAATGAATTCTTTTTGATCGCATTTACTTTTTGTGCATATTTTTTAGGGAAGCTTCTGCGCAAATGGACCGGTTGGATCATCATGAATCCGATCTTAGTGGCCATAGTATGCGTGATCGTCTTTTTAAAGCTTGCCAAGGTTCCTTATGAAGACTATGCTCAGGGATCGCACATGATCGAATTTTGGCTGCGTCCTGCCGTAGTTGCTTTGGGAGTACCGCTTTTTTTGCAACTGGAAACTATTAAAAAGAATCTGATCCCTATTCTTTTGGCTGAGTTTGCAGGATGCATCGTAGGGCTTGTTTCCGTTGTTTACATTGCAGAAAAGATGGGTGCTTCAAAAGAGGTGATCCTCTCTTTGGCGCCAAAATCGGTAACTACCCCTATTGCCATGGAGGTTACCAAATCTTTAGGCGGGATCCCCTCGCTTACTGCGGCGGTGGTGGTTGCTGTAGGGCTTTTATGCGCTATATTCGGGTATCGCACCATGGGCATAGCCAAAGTCAAACATCCGGTGGCACAGGGACTTTCCATGGGAACGGCGGCACATGCTTTGGGAACTGCCGGATCCATGGATAAAAGCCAGGAGCACGGAGCCTATGCAAGTCTTGGTCTTACCATCAACGGTCTTTTGACGGCGATCTTAGCCCCCATGATCATCCCTTTGTTGGGGATAGTCTGAGCAGGATCTCTCCTCTCTTTATAGAAAGGAGAAAGATAAATGCCGATCAGCGATCGGTGAGTCGGCAATTTTTCTTGCAGTGCCTGAGATCACTCGGACACTGCGTATTCATCAAATTGTTTGTTTTTAGAAGAGAAGACCAAAGCCAAACGCACGTGCTCTAATTCAGGATGTTTGTGCTCACCGTAATGCCTGGATTTAATCTGTTCAAGAGCTTTTTGCAAAAGCAGTTTTTCATCGTCTCCGTCTCTTGCAAACTTAAACTCTAAGACGAAGTAGCGTTTGCCGCAGACAAATTCAAGATCAGAGCGTCCCAGGGCATTAACGTTTTCATAATTTACATCAAATCCCCCTGCCGTGAGGGTAAAACCTATGAGCAAGCGCAACACGGCTTCACTATCTATGGGATGAGCGTGATAGGGAACTGACAAGAGCAGGGCATTTAAATGTTTCACGATGGCAGGAGGTTCATCCTGCATAAAGCTCCGTAAGAGATCTTGATCTAAATTTTGGGAGAAGAATTTCTTGGCAAAAAGCTTGGCCATGGATTTGCTTACTTCAAGATTAGGGTAATTCACCACGGCATATCCGTCATTGAATTTACTCTTAATGGTGAGATAACCGGTATGAGTAAGCAGTGCCAAATCATTCGGCATGTCAAATTCCATGGATGATTTAAGCTCATCATATTCTGCAAGTTGCTCTTTGCCGTAATCCTCAGGTTTCTTTATAGCATGCTTTTGTATGTATTTGAGCAGTACTTCGGTTTGACCGCCTGATTCATACCAATAATTGTTAAAACCTTCATTGGGTTTTTTTAGAAAATTAAGAGTAGACCAGGGCACGAAAACATGATTTTGTGCTTTCTTATCAAAGGAGAAGCCGTCATAGTTGCGTCCCATTTCCAAAACACATTCATCAAAACTCAACTTCAGGATTTTTGAGGCTTTTTCTATATACGGCGCAAAATAATGTATAAGCTCGTCTTTGGTGTAGCCAAGTAAAGTCGAGTAGTCTTCATCAAGTGAAATATCTTCAATAAAAGTTCCTGATGAAAAGAGTTTGAACTCGCGGTACTTGCAGATCCCAGTCATGAAGAAGAAACGCAAGTATCCGCTTTGTTGTTTGATGATCGCATAGAAGCGGTAAAGAGTATCAACTACTTTTAACAACAATTCAGGTTTGTCAAGACAGTAATTGAACGGTGCATCATATTCGTCTATGAGCAGTACCGGATTTAAATGTCTTACGGATACCAAAAAACGTTCAAATCTTGAAGGCAGAGTTTCTTGTTCATTGTTTTTTTGAGGAAAAACAAAGCCGCTTTCGGAAATGCCGTTTTTAAGTCTTTCCTCAAAAAAGACCAGAAAATCACTCTCGTCTCTAAACTGTATGCAGTCGGAAAAATCCAGTCTTATGACAGGATAGGTTTTATCCTCAGTCCAAAGCTTTTCAATGGCAAGACCTTTAAAGTCTCTAAGCCCGAAGCGAAAAAGGGATTCAATGGTACTTAAGAGCAAGGATTTGCCAAAACGACGGGGACGGGAGAGAAAGTAAAAACCTTTCTTAGCCTTGACCAGATTGTAAATCAACGCAGTTTTATCCACGTAAATCAGGTTAGCCTGACGAAGTTCTGCAAAGACCTGAACTCCGAGAGGTAAATCTTGTACCATGTCTGCATACTCCATATGGTTATCCTTTACAAAACCTCATATTCATCAAATTGTCTGCTTTCAGACGAAAATACCAAAGCCAAACGTACGTGCTCTAATTCAGGAGGTTTATGCTCACCGTAGTGCCTAGATTTAATCTGTTCAAGAGCTTTTTGCAAAAGCAGTTTTTCATCGTCTCCCTTTCTTGCAAATTTGAACTCTAAGACGAAATAACGTTTGCCGCAGACAAATTCAAGAGCAGAGCGTCCCAAGGCATTGACGCTTTCATAATTTACGTCAAATCCTCCTGCCGTGAGGGTAAAACCTATGAGCAGGCGTAACACCGCTTCGCTGTTTATGGGGTAGGCATGATAGGGAACGGACAAGAGCAGGGTATTTAAGCTTTTAACGATGGCAGGAGGTTCATCCTGCATAAAACTCCATAAGAACTCCGTGCTTAGATTTTGCGAGAAGAACTTCTTGGCAAAGAGTCTGGCCATGGAGTTGCTCACCTCAAGATTAGGATAGTTCACCACGGCATATCCGTCATTGAATTTACTCTTGATGGTGAGATAACCGGTATGAGTAAGTAGTGCCAAATCATTCGGCATGCCAAATTCCATGGATGATTTAAGTTCGTCGTATTCTGCAAGTTGGTCTTTGCCGTAGTCCTCAGGTTTTTTTAAAGCGTGCTCCTGTATGTATTTGAGCAGTACTTCGGTTTGTCCCCCTGATTCATACCAATAGTTGTCAAAACCTTTTTCTGGTGCA
>JALEXT010000168.1 GCA_022779845.1 Succinatimonas sp. | reverse complement strand
TGAATGCAAGATAGGCATTATGCCCTCTGAGATCTTTAAGAAGGGTAAAGTCGGGATAGTATCGCGTTCAGGTACGCTTACCTATGAAGCCGTAAAGGAAACTTCCGATGCAGGTTACGGTCAGTCAACCTGCGTAGGTATAGGCGGAGATCCGGTACAGGGCTCAAATTTTGTGGATATGCTGAAGCTTTTTGAGCAAGATCCGCAAACCGAAGCCATAGTCATGGTAGGTGAGATAGGCGGTACTGCAGAGCAGGAAGCGGCTGCATTCATCAAAGAGCATGTACACAAACCGGTAGTTTCTTATATTGCAGGAGCTTCTGCTCCTAAAGGACAACGCATGGGGCATGCCGGTGCCATAGTGTCAGGCGGCGGCTCCACGGCTGCGGAAAAACGTGCGGTTCTTGAAGCTGCGGGAGTTACCGTAGTAGATACGGCTGCAGATATAGCCGACGGGATCAGAGCCGCAACCGGTTGGGCTTTTGCCTGACGAAATCTTCCTCTCCCTTTCTTAAGCAATATTGCACAAAAATGGGGGATGAAGAGTCACTTTTAGGAAAACAAATCAGCGTCTTATATTCTTTGCCTTCATCACAAAGGAGGGCGGCGCTGATTTGCTGCTGTTTGCTGTTTAAGGTCTTTTCGTGAGGATTTTGACCTTGGCCGTTCCGCCTTCACCGCAGAGATTTTTGTACAGAGCCCCGACCACCTCTTCAAGATCCTTTTCAAGCCCGTAAGGGTAATTTATGATCAGCATTCCCGAACCGCACATACCGCGTATTTCCTGTTGCGGCTCGACACATAATTCAGCTTGTAACAGCGGTACGTTCAGGCGACGCAATTCCTGAGTCAGTTCTTTTGAATGATCACTAAGACGCCCCAAAACCGGATACCAGACGGCGTAAATTCCGACAGCCCAGCGGGCAAGTCCTTTTTTCAAAGCTTTGACCAGTTCGTGGTATTCGTTCTTTTCTTCATAAGCAGGATCGATAAAACAAAGTCCGCGCCGCGGCGTCGGCGGCAACAATGCGGCTATGGCTTCCAGTCCGTCGCGGTTTTGTACGTTGATGCGATGATCTCTTCTGAAGATTTTATGCAGGCTTTCTGCTTCGGCAGGATGCAGATCGATAAAAGTAAGTTTGTCCTGCTCTCTTGACAGTTGTGCTTCAAGATAAGGCGATCCGGGCATCAATGAAGGATCCTGTTGTCGTAATTTATCCAGCGTATCGTAGTATTCAGGAACCAACCTTTTCAGATCGCGATTTTGCAAGATTTTATTGATCCCGCTTTGATATTCTTCGTTCTTTTGTGCAAAAGCAGAATTTTGTGAGTAAATTCCTGCCCCTGAATGGGTATCGATTATTGAATAAGGCTTGTCTTTTTGATTAAGAGCTCTTAACAAAAGACAAAGCGTCAGATGTTTGATGATGTCGGCGTGATTACCGGCGTGAAAGCCGTGACGATATGAAAGCATAAACAGATCACAAAAAGGCGGCTGTATGCCGCCGAAAATCGTTAAAACTAAAAGTTACTCAGGAACGGAATTCCCCGTCGGCATATACGTACTCGTTACCTACGTAATGCATTATCTTAGAAGAGCCGGGTTTAAACAGTCCCTGCTCTTGGTCAAATAATCCGTCTTTTACCGTTACGCTGACGGCACGACCTATTAAGATCCCGGTCTTTTCAAATAAATCATGCATCAGTACTTCACACTCTATGTAGCATAAAGCATCGGGGATCACCGGAATGCCGAATTTTAAAGAGTGATCAGGGGTGATGCCTGCAAAGTTGAATTTGTCGCCGGTATTGCATCCGTGATCAGAGCCCACCTTATACGCTTTGGCAAGTGCGTCAACACCTGGCAGTGCGATCACGTAACGTCCCGTGTCCAAAATATTGCGGGTAGTGGTGTGCTCTTTTGCAAGCACCACCAAAGGCTGATCATAATCATATACCGTATTCCACGCACAGGTCATGACATCCGGCACTCCCTTTGAGGAAACCGAGCTTACATTGATGAGCTGTCCGCCTCCCATAAGGCAGTGAACTTGATCGTTTTTTAAAATGCTGTAACCTTGCATAATTTATTCCTCATGACAGTGTTTAATTCTTAACTGCTTAGTCGGCTCGCTTTATAACAAGTGATGTATTGACTCCGCCGAAGGCAAAATTATTAGTTTGGATAAATTCGGTATCAACTTTACGTATTGAGTTTTGAATGTAATCAAGATCTCCGCACTTAGGATCTATATTGCGTAAATTAAGCGTGGGGGCAAACCATCCTTCCTGCATCATCATCAGGCTCATGTAAGCTTCGGTTGCACCGCATGCTCCCAAAGTAT
>JALEXT010000155.1 GCA_022779845.1 Succinatimonas sp. | reverse complement strand
ACTGCCCGATGCTGGTGATCCCGCCGTTTATCGTAAATGCGGTATCGGGAAACATTTCCTTTAAAGCATAAACACGCGCATAATCAAGCGGCGGCTTGGTACGGTTTTCTTTAGGAGAAAGTCCGTTTAACCAGCATTTTCTTGCATGCACTATGATATGACGACAGCCTGCATCATGAATGGCTCTGATGAGCTGATGAGTAAAAGACTCGCTGTCACAGTCATCATAGCCGATGCGGGTTTTTACCGTAACGGGAATGCTCACGGCATCCTGCATGGCCTTGATGCAATCGCCAAGATTTGTAAGATCTTTCATCATCACCGCTCCGAAAGCTCCTGACTGAACCTTATCGGACGGGCAACCTGCATTTAAGTTGATCACGCTGTAACCAAATTGCTCGCCGACTTTTGAAGCAAAAGCGAGCTTTTTAGGATCGCTGCTGCCTAATTGCAAAGTCAAAGGCTGCTCGATCGGATCAAATTCGAGCAAATCTTCTTTTCCGTGCACTATGGCATCGGCGGCAATCATCTCGGTATACAGCATGGCTTTTTTGGTAAAAAGTCTGGCAATACGACGAAAAGACGACGTGGTGACGTCCACCATGGGCGCCACCGAAAAAAGATCAGAACTTTGAAAAGATGTGTTCATGACAAAGTAGAAGTCCCGTCAAAAGACAGACCTTCATGTTCAACTCCCTCAGGCAACCATTTGCTGGCAAAGAACGGCAAAGTTGCCGTAAGCATGGCTATTTTTGATGAAAGCTGTTTAGCATGCTCGTCATCAGGAGCTCTCAAATAAGCAGCAATCACCTCTCCTGCTTCCTCCAAAGCCTTGGGTTTTAATCCGCGGGTAGTGGCAGAAAGCACAGAGAAACGCACCGAATCGTATTTTACGGCAGGATCCGACGTGCATACCGTGGCATAACGTACGCCTACATTGCAGTCTGCCAGCAATTCCTGAGCTCCGCGGGCCGAAACGGCGGTATTTCTCATATTAATCATGACAAAGTGAGAGTGAGTGCCGGGGCCGATGATGCTCATTCCGCCTTTGCGCAAACCGCGCTCCAAAGCCTGAGCATTTTCAATCACCGCATCTGAATACTGCTTGTAAATATCGCTACCCATCTCGTGAATACGGGCCGACAAGGCTGACAATTGTGCAGTAAGCAAACCGATATGTCCTGATGTCATCACCGCTCTGTCGATGGCGCCTCCCAATTCTTCTTTTGAGAGGATCACCGAGCACTGAGGTCCCTGCATGGCACCGTGTACGGTAAAAGTCACGACATCGGCATAGGGCACCGGTGAGCTCAGTCGTCCTGCCGCGATTAATCCTGCATTTTGAGAAATATCACACCACAACAGCGCTCCGACATCTTTGGCTATGTCGGCAAGACGTTTGTAATCTATATCCTGTGGGTAATTTACCGGAGAAAGGATGATGAGATGCGGTTTGGCTTCGCGTGCAGTCTTTTCGATATCGTCGTAATTCAGTTCCTGTTTTTGCGGATCGATTCCGAAATTTACGAAACGGAAGACCAAATTTTCACTGTTGCAATGTTCTTTCTTGCGCAAATCAAGCGATAAAACCACATCGCCTCTTTTGGTCAGAGCCTGAAATACCACGCGAGAGGCCGCTTCGATATTCAGGGTGCGAATATTGGCATGCTCTGCGCCGAAAAGTCTGCAGATACGATCTGCAGTCAAAGCTTCAAGACCTTCTGCGCGAGAATACGAAACTTTGCCTACTGAGTTTACCAGCACGTTTCCCATGATGGCAGCACACAAAGGCGTGGTCGAATTCTCATCCGGGATAAAAGAAAGCGACGAATGCTGATGCTCCATTTCCTTTTCAAAAAAGGCAAAGAGCTCAGGATCCAATTGCTGCAGAATCGAAAGGGAGATCATACATTTTTCCTTATGCTTAAGCTTGTTAGCAAATTAAGACTTTCTTAAAGAAAGTATAACAAATCACGGACTAAGCTTTTGATAAGAAGGCCCGAATGAACGGGCCTTTTTTCAAAACTGCTTGATAACGCACATTCACCTAAACGGCCAGGCCATCGGGATGATCACTACGCAGAGTATGAAGGAGATCAGACAAAGCGGTCCGCCGAACAAGAGA
>JALEXT010000140.1 GCA_022779845.1 Succinatimonas sp. | reverse complement strand
CTATCATCAGACAATACATTGAAAACCAGAATACCCCCGATTAGGCGCCTTATATCCCCGGGCTGAAGCCCGGGGTTTTACGGCGCTTTTTTGATAAAACTTTCCTGCTTTGTAAGAGGCAAGGAAAGTTTTAGTTGACTTCAATCAGACTGCAGCACCGTAAGCTTTGAAATAAGTAGTTGAAGCATTGTGGAATACGGCATCAAAACCGTTTTTCTCCAAAGCTCCCACCACTTCATCGACACTGCGATCATCGTTTACCGTCCACTGCTCAAGGTATTTTCCCTTATGAGCATATCCGCCCGGCTCAGTTGAAGATCCAGCGGAAACTGCGGTGATCCCCAAAGGAATAATGAGATCACGGAAAGATGCGCTCTCACGGGTGGAGATGGTAAGATCCAGCTCGTTATCGAAAATTCTCCAGGCGCAAATGATCTGCACAAGCTTGGCATCCGATACCGGTGTCATAGGCTCGAATCCGCCTGCGGCAGGACGCAGACGCGGGAAAGAAACCGACATCTGAGTACGCCAGTAATGCTCACGCATGTACATAAGATGCAAAGCCGTAGCACAAAGATCCACACGCCAGTCATAAAGACCTAACAAAGCACCTATGCCTACTTTGTCTATTCCGGCCTGCCCCAAACGATCCGGGGTTTCCATACGCCAACGCATGTCTGCTTTCTTACCGGCCAAATGAACCTTTTTATAATACTCAGGGTGATAGGTTTCCTGGTATACGGAAACGCTGTCAAGTCCTAAAGTTTTAAGTTCGGCATAGTCCTCAGTTGAAAGCGGCTGAACCTCCATCTGCAGGTAATCGGCATAACGTCGTACCAAGGGCAGGACCTGTCTGAAATAATCCATGCCTCCGCGGCGATCATTTTCACCTGTTACCAGCAATATGTTCTGGTACCCCATTTTTACGATGGCTTCGCATTCTTCGCGGATCTCATCTAAAGTCAGCACCACACGCTTGAACTTGTTCATTGCGGAAAATCCGCAGTATGCACACTTGTTATTGCAAAGGTTGGTAAGATAAAGCGGAAGATACATATTCACGCAACGCCCGAAACGACGTCTGGTGATCTGCTCTGACATCGTAGCCATCACATCAAGATAATGACGACGGGCATTTTCTGATATCAAAGCGGCAAAATCGTTAAGATCACGCTTTCCGTTTTTTGCAAGCGCACGCTCTACATCTTTATCTGTACGCGAATCGACCAGATCTTTGAATTTATCTACATCGAGCTTGGAGATCTCATCGTAAAAGGACATTTACTTCATTGCCTCTTTCAAAAAAGCTTCCATAGGAGAAGTAGGACGCGCCGTTTCATTGACAGCGGCCAAACCTGCCTCATAGGCTCTGCGTCCTGCATCCTGAGCCAGATTGAAAGCTGCGGCCATAGCTACGGGATCTCCTGCTGCTGCAATGGCGGTATTTGCCATCACCGCATCGGCACCAAGTTCCAATGCCAAAGCACACTCAGAAGGAGAACCTATGCCGGCATCAACCACTACCGGCACATGTGACTGAGCAATGATGATCTTAAGCATGGCCAAAGTCTCAAGTCCCTTGGCTGAGCCTATGGGAGCTCCAAGCGGCATCACGGCCTGTACTCCCAGTTCTTCAAGGCGTTTGCAAAGCACAGGATCTGCATTTATATAGGGGAAAACTTTAAAACCTTCTGCACACAGGGTTTTACATGCTTCAAAAGTTTCCACAGGATCAGGCAGGAGATAACGCACGTCAGGATGGATCTCAACTTTGATCCAGTCAGTACCCAAAGCTTCGCGGGAAAGATGAGCGGCAAAAATCGCTTCTTTGGCGTTTTTAGCTCCAGAAGTATTGGGCATAAAAGTTATCCCCAGTTCCTCAAGAGGTTTGACGATCTCGTCACTGTGATATTCTGCATCGACACGCTTTACCGCCATGGTGGCGATCTGAGCGCCGGATGCCTTGCAAGCCTCAGCCAATTGTTGTGCCGAAGCATACTTTCCGGTACCGATAATCAGACGGTTGGTAAATTCCTTACCGCCTAAAACTAATTTTTCTGTCATTCTGACTAACCTCCTGCCACTAAACTGAACACATCAAGCTTCATTCCTTCTTTGAGCGTAAAGCTCTCCCACATGGTTTTAGGAATGATCTCCTCATCGCAGGCAGCGGCACAACCGTACGTTGCAACGCCTCTTGCTTCCAAAAACAACTTAAGAGTTTGTCCCTCAGGAACTTCAATCGGCTCATGGTTATAAATTATTTGCATGTGACGTCCTGTTATTTGTGATCACCGCACACTGTGCAGTGCACATCGCGTTTTAAATTCAGAGTACGAATATTTCTTGTTTCAAGATCGTAAAGCCACAATTTTCCGAAAATATCTTTGCCGGCAAAATGATCCATAGCTAAAGATGCCGCGGCACAGGCCATAGTTCCGGCCCAAGGGCCGGTGATCCCGCGGAAAGCTGGTTTGGCGTCGGCACCTGCAAAACAAGCATAACAACCAAAACGTTTCGTATATTCAGGATCTGAAAAACGAAATGCGCAAAGCATCCCGGACGAAGCTGCCACCGAGCAATGAATAAGATCTTTTTTAAACTTAAAACACATGGCTGAGGCCAACTGCCGCGTAGCCACGTTGTCAGAAAGATCCATAACCAAGTCAGCATTTTTTGAAAAGTCTTCGAAATTTTCAGAAGTTACCCTTCCAAAACACCTTACCTCGACTCTGCCGTCGAGTTTTTCAAGCTCTCTTTTACAGCATTCGCTTTTTGACTTTCCCAGATCCTCCTGACAAAACAACACCTGACGGTGCAGGTTGGAATCCTCAATGGTATCGTCGTCAGCCACGGTCAAGTGCAAAAGCCCGGCTCCGGTCAGCATGTAAAGACAAAGTCCGCCTATACCGCCTGAACCTATCACGGCCACCCTTTTAGTTTTTAAAATCTCATCGAGGTTTTCAAATCCTGGAATGAGACGCTGTCTTGCATAGCGCATTCAAGTGCAATGCTCCTCTGTAAAAAAAAATTAAATATCGCCGCCGCTGCCGAAAAGTCTTAAGTAGGCAAATACGGCTTCATCTGGATCTTCTGCTTTGGTCACTGCGCTTACTGCGGCAGCTGACAACACTCCCAGTTTGCATAGAACCGGGGCGTTGTCCAAAGTGATCCCGCCTATCACGGTAAACGGGACATGCAAGGCACGCATAAGTCCTATTTCACGTTTCAATTTCCAAAGTCCCTGCGGTTTTGAAGGCATGGCCTTGGTATTGGTAGGGAACACATGACCTAAAGCTATATATGAAGGTTTAAGTCCCAGTGCTTTAAAAAGCTCGCAGGGTCCGTGAGTTGAAACTCCCAGTCGCAATCCAGACTTGGCGATAAATTCAAGATCGGCAGTTTGCAGATCCTCCATACCAAGATGAACTCCGTAAGCATGAAAACGCGCCGCCAGCTGATAATGATCGTCGATGAACAACCTGGCTTTGTAACGTTTTGCAAGCTCCACGCTGCGCTCTATTTCATCTGGAAGATCCGCTCTTTTTGCATCTTTGATGCGCAACTGTACCGTACGCACTCCAAGACGCAGTACCCTTTCTATCCACTCACTGCTGTCAAGTACCGGATAAAACCCCAGATCCTCATTACACCCAGGGAAAGGCTGCGAACGCGGGGAAGGGAAATTACTGTCCTTAACCGACGGCCACGTTTGAGGATTTAAAAACTCTCTGTGATGTCCAACCGGCGGACGAGAGCTTTCCTGCGAAATCATGGGACGCAAAATTCCGCAGGTAACATAACTCTTTCCCAAGGCTACGGCATCATCAAGAGCATATCCCTGAGCCAAAGATCCTGCGATAAACGACGAAAGCGCACATCCGCCTCCGTGAGCACCCTTTCCCTGACGGCGATCATGACTGAACACGATTTCATGCTCGGCAGTTTTCAAAAAATCAGAGCTTTGTGCCTGATCTTTGGCATGCCCTCCTTTTATAAGCACGGCACATCCGTACTTTGTAAACTCTGAGGACAACTCATGCATACCACAACGCTCAAGCCGCTCCTCGTCCCACGAAGCCAATTCCAAAGCCTCTGTAAGATTGGGAGTAAACAGAGTCGAAACTTTTAAAATACGCGACAAAGATCCCTTTAAATCGGCACTTTCAAAATCACCTGCTGTTGCCGTCAAAACGGGATCCCATACCACTTTGGCATTTTTGAGTGGACCTTCTAGATATTTTAAGATCAGCTCCAAAATTTCCTGTGAAGTCACAAGACCTACCTTGACTGCTGAAATTTTCGGAAAATCGGCAATCAGAGTATCCATGGTTTCGGCAAAAAACTGAGCTTCAACCGCCTTGACCGTCCCCACACGTTTTAAAGACTGTACGGTAAGTGCGGTCGTAGCCACCAAGGCATAAGATCCTGCATCAGCCACGCTTTGACAATCGGCACTGCACCCAGCTCCGCCGCCTGAATCCAGCCCCGCGATCACCAGAGTAATTTCTCTGTCATGATCAAGACGCGCCAAATTAGCAAGTTCCGCCGCACTTACCATCCCGGTACTCTTAAAAAATACCGCATCGTCCTTATGAACATCAGCCATAAATCATTCCTGCTTGAGATACTTTTTCTGCAATGCACGGTTTAAACGTATGGGACAGAACCTCGGGCCGCACATTGAACAAAACGCAGGTTCATGACCGCAATTTTCGGGCATTTTGCGCGACCACACTTCATAAGCGTGCATGGGATCAAAAGAAAGCGTGAACTGATCGAACCAACGAAAATCGGCACGGGCACGGGCCATGGCACTGTCACGAATACGGGCATTGGGTAGACCTTTGGCAATGTCGGCAGCATGTGCTGCAAGTTTATAAGTCACCAAGCCCACTTTGACATCATCCTCGTCGGGCAAAGCCAAGTGCTCAGAAGGAGTCACGTAACAAAGCATCGCAGTTCCGAAATTGGCAATCTGCGCGCCGCCTATTGCGGAGGTGATGTGATCATATCCCGGAGCTATGTCGGTAACCAGCGGTCCTAAGGTATAGAAAGGAGCTTTATTGCAATATTGCTCCTGAAGTCTTTGGTTTTCCTCTATCTTATCCATGGGTACGTGCCCAGGACCTTCGATAAAACACTGCACTCCTGCATCGAAGCAGCGGGCAGCCAGTTTGCCTATATTGCGTAATTCGCCGTACTGAGCATCGTCACAGGCGTCGTCTATACACCCGGGGCGCAAACCGTCTCCTAAAGACAAAGCCACATCATACTCACGGCAGATCTCGATAAGCTCGTCAAAATGCTCGTAAGCCATATTCTCGGCATTATTGCGCATCATCACAGAAGCCATAATGGAACCGCCGCGTGAAACTATTCCCAAAGTACGGGCGGCAGCATGAGGCAGCAGATCTGCGGTCAAACCTGCGTGAATGGTAAAATAATCAACTCCCTGTCTTGCCTGATCAAGTACGGTTTGCTTAAACAGATCCCAGGTAAGATCGGAAGCTTTACCTTCAGCCCTGTCCAATGCTTCATATACCGGTACTGTACCTATGGGAGCAGGGGATCCTCTTAATATGGCATTACGCAACCCCATGAGATCCTTAATTCCGGTTGACAGATCCATAACCGTATCAGCACCGTGTTTTAAGGCCAGATGTAGTTTTTTAAGCTCTTCAGCATAGCCTGACGACAATGAAGAGGCACCGATATTGGCATTGACTTTGACTGAAAACTGCTTGCCAATGATCATAGGCTCAGATTCAGGGTGACAGATATTGGCAGGGATCACGGCATGACCGCAGGCTACGGCCTTTCTTACGTCTTCAGGAGTAAAAGCCATGTCATCGCCGTAACAACCTGATTCACGTATGGCGACAAATTCCATTTCGGGAGTGATCACCCCTGCTTTGGCAAGTTCAAGCTGAGTGCGTCCTTTGCCGTAAGAAGCCCGGGCTTCGATCCATTTTTTTCTCAGCGGAACCTCGCGCTTTACCCCTTTTACCGTATAACTTAAAATTTTTTCGCCGTTTGAAAGATTGAGGCAATCGAAAGGAACCTGAATTTCATCAGAAGATCCTCTGACGAATACGGTGGAGATGTCAGGAGCGTAACCTGTTTTTTTGGAATTTTGGGAGACGGTGTTATCGGTCATTCCGGATGCTTCCTATGCTTATGCTTCTTAAAACACACCAAGGACCTGAGCCTTGTACGCACGCATGCCGGAATCTTGTTGCCTACGCAGGTATTAACCTGATCAGGTCATTGCGGATTCTGTAAACAGTCTCAGCCTTTAAGGCACTCCGACAAGCACGGACATTATCACGCAATAAAACCGGCATAACAAGTGGCTTACAAAAAATCAAAATGAAAGAGAGCAAACACTAACAGCAAATTTCAAGCAATTTTTAAATCAACCGGCGCGCAAAACTGTCAATATACTTGCTTTCTTTATGTGCAAATCAAGTTCCAAAATAAGGAAAAATCCGTCAATTGAGTGCAAAAGATTTTGCTCCAATACTTTTAGCTACACTGCAGACATCGTTTTTTAATAAGGACCAAAAAATGCTTAAACATATAGCTTTGGCAGTTGCAATGCTTTCTGCCGCAACTTGCAGTGTACAGGCTGCAGATACCGACTACGTTCCCCTGTTCATGTCAGAAGCAGCCGCAGAAGCTCAAAGCATCTTTCTGAACAAAGACGGAGCACCTTTCGGAGCCGTAATCGTAAAAGACGGCAAAATTGTCGGCCGCGGTCATGACAGCAAACGCAAGCTTATAGATCCTACCGCCCACGCTTAGATCACAGCTATACGCGATGCGGCTAAAACTTTGGGGACACCTGATCTGTCTGATTGCGTGATCTACTCTTCAGCTTACCCTTGCCCCATGTGCCTCAGTGCCATCATCTGGGCCAATATCAAGGTGGTCTATTACGGCAACGGTGTTGAAGATTCTGCTACTGCAGGCTTCGGAGGAGACGATTTTATTTACAAATTATTTAACGAAGGTATGAAAGACACCAACGTCTTAAAAGTTGAACAGCACGATCGTAACGTAACGTTACCGGCATTTTTGGAATATGCCAAACGCAAAGGCGAATTTAAAGAATTCCCGAAAGTACTTGACATCCTCCCCTCTCTAAAGAGAGGGGATTCCTACCGATCTCTTGGGAGATCTTCGGCGGGTTCCTCTTGCTGACCACCAATGTGATTCACTTGGGAGGCGAGCCGGGCAAGTCCTGCCCTTAGTATGTTACGCGC
>JALEXT010000138.1 GCA_022779845.1 Succinatimonas sp. | reverse complement strand
AATACGGTATGCCGCCTGTGCGGCAATGCGTAAATAAAGAAAAAAATTTGGAGTTTGACGTGACACGTACTGTTATGCTCGTCCCGGCCGGTAAGACCGAGGGCATTTTCCCGGCCTCTTTAGGCCTTGTTAAAGCTTTGAAAGATCACGGCGTCAAAGCTGCTCTCTTTACTCCGTTTGCAGCAGCACTTGACGAAGAGCAGGAAGGCAAAACCCTGTGCAGATGCTGTTCGTTAAAGGCCATCGCCAAAGGCAAGAGATCCGATGTGCTTGAGGAGATCGTTGCCAACTTCCACGCTCTGGTGGACGCTGAGCAGCCTGAAATCGTCATAGTTGAAGGCGTGACCGGCACTCCTTTTGACAAGGATGAAATGAATGCCGACGTATGCCATGCTTTGGACGCTGACATCATTACCGTATCAAACGGCAAATGCAAAGGTAACAAGGCCGCCATCGACGCAACCTTGATCCCTTTTGCCAATGCCGGTAAAAACCGCGTGTTAGGCGACATAGTCATCAACCACAAAGCCCCGCGTGACGCCAAGGGTCAGCGTAATCTGGTTCTCTCAGGCTGCGCCGAATGCTGCGGTAATTCTTCATCCTGCTGCTGCAAGAAAGACGACGCTCCGGCCGTTACCAACGTGATCGCCGAAATCGAATATGCCAAGGAAAATTACGCTCCCCGCGCCTGCGATATCGCAGCTTATCTTGACGGCAAAGTCACCTCAGGTGATGAGAATGTCCGCGGCTATAAAGTGATGTTCCAAGGCGAAGAGGAAAAAGCTCCCAAGGTTCTGCTTACTGCATCTGTTCCCGCTTCCACCAAAGCAGGGATCGTGATCTTAGCAGGCGGCGCCAGCGGTAGCGTTGAAGGTGCCACCGTCATTGAAACTGACAAGAGCGTCTGGCAGGTTGCCGAAGCTTTGGCTGCCTTCCCTGCTGCTATCAAGAGCGATGACGCCGAGCGCACTGCCGTTGCTGCTACCAACGGTGCCAAGGCAATAAGCGATGATCTAATCAAGACTATTTGCGATTATGATCATGATCGCGTACCGCTCATGAGCCCTGCTGCGTTCCGTTATCAGTTGGCATCTTCTGCACGTGCAGCTCACCTGCGCATTGCTTTGCCTGAAGGCGACGAGCCTCGTACCGTAAAGGCTGCCGCCATTGTGGCACAGCAGGGTATCGCCGTTCCGGTACTCTACGGTAATAAAGACGCCATCAACAAGGTAGCTGCCGAACAAGGTGTGGTTTTGGGCGAAGGCGTGGAAATCGTCGATCCTGAACTCATTCGTCAGAACTATGTAGACCGTTTGGTTGAATTGCGTGCTAAGAAAGGCATGACTCCTGAGAAGGCCGTTGAAACTTTGAAGGACAACGTGTTCCTGGCTACCATGATGATCGAGCGCGGCGAGATCGACGGTTTGGTTTCTGGTGCCGTACATACCACCGCCAACACCATCCGTCCTGCCTTCCAGATCTTAAAGACAGCTCCCGGTGCCAAACTGGTTTCTGGCGGCTTCTTCATGCTTATGCCTGAGCAGGTACATTTCTACGCTGACTGCGCAGTAAACTTAAACCCCAATGCTGACGAGATCTCCGAGATCGCCATTCAGTCTGCCGATACTGCCAAAGCTTTCGGTATCGATCCTCGTGTAGCTCTTATTACCTACTCAACTCACACCTCAGGCAAGGGTCCAGATGTGGATCTCATGACTCAGGCTACCGAGCTCGTCAAGCAAAAACGTCCTGATCTCAAGGTAGACGGACCTTTGCAGTTTGACGCTGCCGTCATGCCTTCAGTCGCTGCTCAGAAGGCTCCAGGTTCACCGGTTGCAGGCAAAGCTACCGTATTCGTGTTCCCTAGTCTTTCCACCGGTAACACCGTATACAAGGCCGTACAGCGCTCTGCAAATCTCGTAGCCATCGGACCTCTGCTTCAGGGCTTGAGAAAGCCGGTAAACGATCTCTCACGCGGAGCTCTCGTGGACGACATCGTCTATACCATAGCCGTGACCGCCATTCAGGCAGCTCAGGCTAAAAAGCAGTAATATGTCTTTTTAACTAGCTGAATGCGCCCCTAATAAGGGCGCATTTTTTTCATGAAGATACTCATAACAGGCGGTAGCGGTTTCATAGGAAGTCATGCCTGCTTACTTTTTTCAAAACAAGGACATGAAGTCTTTGTTCTCACCCACAGTAATAAGAATAGCTTGCACTGTTCACTTGTCTGCAAAGCTATATACGATTTTAATGATGATTTGCCGGACGTTGATGCCATCATTAATCTTGCAGGAGCCTCTATTGCGGCAAAATTCCTGAACAGGCGACGCGAAGGTGAACTTTTAAAAAGCCGGATAAAAGTCATGGATCACCTTTTAAAGGCCTATCGCGGACGTGATTTTCCGAAAATTTTCATTCAGGCTTCTGCTACCGGGATCTACCCTTCAGGCGGGATCTTCGATGAAGAAGGCGAAAGCGACGGTAATTTCAGTGAACTTATCCAAGCTGTGGAAAACGCCGCTTCAGAGCGTTTTTCACGCAGTTCGAAACTTATGCACGTACGCTTCGGGGTCGTGATGGGTAAAGGAGGCGGACTTATGCGCATACTCTCTTTACTGCCGACTTTGTATTTTTTCCCAGATCCTAAAAATTTCATTCCGTGGCTGAGCCTAGATGACGCATCCGAGATCCTGCTGTTTTTATGTACTCACCCTCTAGAAGGAGCGATTAATGCAGTAAATCCGCAAAAAAGGACCTTAAACAAACTTTTAAGCTTCAATAAAAAATCCGCGCTTTGTCTGCCGCTTCCTTATTTACTGCTTAAATGCCTGCCGGACAAACGTTGTAAGCTGCTTACCGTATCGCATACGGTGCTCCCGACAAAACTTGTAAACGCAGGATTTAATTTCATAACTTTTCGCAAAGAACCGTAAGCGTTTTCGTATCTTAAAAAGATAATACTCTTTTAATTTAAATATCAAAATGATAGCTTAATTTTGTGAGTTATCTTTCATTCTTTAAACAAAAGCGTTTTCATTATTTTGTAAGTTCCGTTCTCACTGTTAAGATATCCTTATCCCGTTCCTATACACATGCGAGGCATAATTCATGCTGGAAGAACTCAAGGAAAAAGTATTCAAAGCAAATCTCGATCTCCCCAAATACGGATTGGTCACCTTTACCTGGGGTAACGTCTCCGGAATCGATCGTGAAAAAGGACTGGTAGTCATCAAACCGTCAGGAGTGGACTACGAAACCATGAAGGCAGACGACATGGTGGTAGTTGATTTGGAAAGCGGTAAAAAGGTAGAAGGCAAATTGAACCCGTCTACCGATACCGAGACTCATCTG
This sequence comes from Succinatimonas sp., assembly GCA_022779845.1. Taxonomy (GTDB): domain Bacteria; phylum Pseudomonadota; class Gammaproteobacteria; order Enterobacterales; family Succinivibrionaceae; genus Succinivibrio. The sequence continues at coordinate 1,349 of JALEXT010000138.1, read as the reverse complement.
GTGCTCTATCGTGCCTGCAAGGATATAGGCGGCATTGTGCACACCCATTCAAGAAATGCCGTAGGCTTTGCACAGGCGGGTATGGATATTCCGGCATTGGGCACTACCGGTGCTGACTATTTTTACGGCCCAGTTCCCTGCACCAGACCCATGACTGATGACGAGATCAAGGGAGAATACGAAAAAGAAACCGGCAACGTCATAGTGGAAACCTTTAAAAAGCGCGGCATAGAAATGAAGGATGTGCCTGCAGCCTTGGTTTTCTCCCACGGTCCTTTTGCCTGGGGAAAATCTCCTGACAATGCCGTTTACAATTCTGTTGTTCTTGAAGAAATAGCATTTATGGCTTTCCACGCCCTGATGCTAAAGCACGGTGATCTCGCCCCCATGCAACAGACTCTTCTTGATAAACACTATTTAAGAAAACACGGCAAAAATGCCTACTACGGACAGGGAAATATTTCAGACGTTCATACTCTTTAAGTGTTATTTTCTCTGATCCGGATACAGGCGGTCTTTTGACCGCCTTTTTTACAACCATTTACGGATTTGCGTTTATAACCTGATGCAATTAAAAAACGCCGCCGCGACTTTTGCTAAGATTCAACAAGGCTATTTTTTATAAAAGCGCAGATAAATAATCTTTGCTTATGTGAAACGGATTAAATTTTCAGGCAAACTTTCTTGAAACCTACTTATCCTTCTCCTATGCTTCTAGTTATGTAATCGTTTGCGTTTTTTAAGGGAAACGGCAATGAGCGTAACACTAAAAGATCTTGCAAAAGCTTGCAACGTCTCCGTAGGTACTGTTTCACGGGCTCTTAATGAAAAGACCGAAGTCAGTGCCAAGACCTCCGAGCGTATCCGTAAATTGGCTTCAGAACTTGGATATATTCCGAACCGAGCAGGTCGCGCCCTCTCTGCCCAAAAGAACATAAACTTTATTGGAGTTCTCCTGCCCAGTATCAACAGCATGTTCTTTGACGACATTAAACGCGGTATAGAAAACGCCTCAAACGAACTTAAAGATCTGGGGATAAGTGTGATCATCTCCGAAGTTGAGGGTTGGAATGTAAAAGAGCATCTAGCCGCTTTGGAAAAACTGCAGTCAAGAGGATGCAAAGGCTACGGCCTTTGCACGGTAAATTGCCCTGAAATGGCCGCAAAGATCAATTCAATTACTCAAAACGGCACCCCCGCAGTACTTATCAATACCATGATCCCGGGGATCGAACACGCCTGTTACGTAGGACCTGACTATAGAAAACAAGGAGCAATTGCCGCAGCCATGCTCGACAAATGCAATCACAACCGTAAAGTCCGGATCTTGATCGTAGTCGGCGATAAAA
>JALEXT010000134.1 GCA_022779845.1 Succinatimonas sp. | reverse complement strand
TTAGCTGAAAAAATCAGTAATTCATGCCTATCATCGATAAGGCGGCGTAAACACACATTTTTTCTGAGCGCTTACGTCGCAGTCTGCTTTCTTCAAAAATCTCTTATGAGATCTTCTTTATTTTTACTTGAAAGAACCTGTGTCTGCAGAACCTCTTCATAAAAATTCTGAAAAAACATTTATGAACAGCTTCTGTAAGGCGGGGGATCTCCCCCGCCGAAATCCAGTCTAAATCATGCGAAGGGATTCTCTCCTTTATACAGCATTCCTGCAGGCTGATTGTAAGCTATATCTTCTATTCCCAGCAAAGAAAAGACTGAGAACAGGGCTTTGCCAACATGAGCAAAGGCAACGGCTCCGTGATGAGGATAACGTTTGGCAATTAAAACATGACGGTAGAAACGCCCCATTTCCTTGATGGCAAACACGCCGGTACCGCCGAAAGAGCAGGTTCCGACAGGCAGAACCTCTCCTTCTGCCACATATGCATGCAAAGCGGTATCAGGCGTTGTCTGCAAACGGAAGAAAGTGATGGGACCGTCAACTATATCCCCTTCTAAGGTACCGCGGGTAAAATCAGGCTCAGAGCATGCAGGTTCGAGCAGACGGTGCTGAATTATCTGATAGTTAATCTTACCAAGACGCTGACCGTCATCAGTTTTTTTAGTAAGCTTGCAAAAAGGAGTATTACCGCAATGGAATCCCATGAAAGTATCGGTAAGACGGTATTGCGGGAATTTTGCCTTAATGTGGTTTTCGTACAAATCAGCGGGCACGGAATTATTAATATCGAGTAAGGTAACCGCATCTGCAGTCACGCAGGCTCCGATATACTCTGACAAAGCGCCGAAAATATCAACTTCACAAGCAACGGGGATCCCGCGTGAAGTCAAACGCGAATTTACATAGCAAGGCTCAAACCCGAACTCCTGCGGAAAAGCCGGCCAGCATTTATCGGCAAAACATACGTATTTACGTGATCCTTTATGCTCATTTGCCCAATCGACCAGAGTCAATTCAAACTGAGCCATGCGTGAAAGCAGATCTGGATAGGTATTGCCCTCTCCTAATTCCTTTTCCATGTCTGCCACCACTTCTGCTATGCGTTTGTCACCGGCATGAGCACGATAAGCTACCAAAAGATCAAGCTCTGAATTTTCCTCGATCTCAATTCCGAGATCATATAGTCCCTTGATAGGAGCGTTACAGGCAAAGAAATCCTGCGGACGAGGACCGAAGGTAATGATCTTCAAAGACTTAAGTCCCAAAAGAGTGCGTGCCACCGGGATAAAGTCCTTAACCATAATGGCTATATCTTCAGCAGTACCCACCGGATACTCAGGTATGTAAGCCTTAATTTTGCGCAAGCCCAAATTATAAGATGCGTTTAACATGCCGCAGAAGGCATCTCCGCGACCGTCGACCAAATCATTTTCGCTTTCTTCTGCAGCCGCTGCGTACATGCAGGGACCGTCAAACTTTTGAGCAATGAGAGTTTCTGGAGTTTCAGGACCGAAATTACCCAAAAATACCAAAAGGCTGTTGCAACCTGATTGTTTTGCCTCTTCCACTGCTTTTAAGGCATCTTTTTCGTTTTCAACGGTAGTCTTAATTTCGGTAACGGGAATACCGATCTTATCGCAGGCACTGACGATAGCGGCACGACGTCGCTCTGACAAAGTACGAATAAAACAATCGCGTGAAACGGCAATAATGCCTAATTTGACTGCAGGAATATTCTCAAATTGCATGATGATCTCCTTTTTTAATTTTTTATTATCTCTTCTGATTAAATTGTTATTTACAGCGTGATATTGTCTCCCAACACCACCCCTCTAGTAAGTCCTGATTTGGCTTCCGAGGAATCTTTGTGAGCATACAGCCACTTATTATTATTGGTAAGACAACCGTCTTCCCCGTCAGAGCCTACGCCGTCTGGTCGTTCGGTATTGGTGCCTCGCGGCAGAATACAACACATTCTGAAATATTCCTCACCGTCTGCCGTGCACGGACAATAATGCAAAGTAGTTTCGTAAAACTGTACGGCAGTCCCGGCTTTGACCAAGAAGCTCTCCACCTCCTCAGAATCGACATAATCTCCTTTAATGGCAGTTGCCGGTGCCACCATAAGCAACATATCCTTTTCAGCTACGTTGATTTCACTTGAACGATGGAATTCAAGGCAATTTAAAGTGCGGTTGTATCCGGCACAATACCCCATTTCTACAGGCAAACCGCCGAACACGGTATTTTGAACGGACAAAAGCAGATCCTGCTCCTCAAGCAAAGGCTCTGAGGCTACATAAACCGTACCTTCTTTGGGTAAGGCTGTTTTTTTCAACAAGGAGACGATGCGTTTGTTGTCAAGAGTATTCACTACGCGTCCGTAGCGTTCAAATTCAACCGAACTAACCTCAGGATATGTTGATTTGCCCCCCGAAAGTTCTTCACGCAATCTTGCCAAACGTGAAAAACTAGGACGCAACGCAGGATACAGGCTTTGATACAAAGAATAGATACGGTTATAACGTACGACTTCTTTAATATCTGGTACGCTTTGCTGCTTTGCACAACGTACGCAGCGATCACAACCATCCTCTACCGAGGAAAATACGCCTGATGCCACGCCGGCTAAAACTGCAGCTCCCAAAGCAGGACCTTCTTTTGACACCATGGTTTTTACGTTAACTTGCATCACATCCGCAAGCATCTGACGCCAAAGAGAAGATGAGGCGCCTCCTCCGCAAGCCATTAAAGTTTTGGGCATAACCCCCATTTCTTTTAAGACATGCAGATTGTGACGCTGGGAAAAAGTTACCCCTTCAAGCACTGCTCTGGTCATATGAGCTTTGGTGTGCATAGCCGACAATCCGAAAAACACTCCGCGGGATTGCGGATCCAAAACAGGTGAACGCTCGCCCATAAGATAAGGCAAATAGATGAGTCCGTCCGCGCCTGACGGGATCTTTGAAGCCTGCGCGGTCATAAGATCATACACATCACGACCGCAGCTCTCTTCATTTTTCTTTTCAGCAGCAAATAATACGTCACGCTCCCATCTTAAAGACAAACCTGCAGCCAGCGTACATGACATGGCAGTCCAGGCACCGGGAACGGCGGCACAAAAAGTATGAACTCTTCCTAAAGGATCGATGGCAGGATGAGAGGTATGAGCAAAGATCACCCCTGAAGTACCCAAAGTAACGAAAGCCTGTCCGTCGCGGCATACTCCGGTACCTATGGCAGCAGCTGCATTGTCACCTGCACCGCCTGCTACGACAGTGCCCTGACTAAGACCGGTAGCTGAAGCTGCCTCTGCGCTTATATAGCCTGCGCACTCAGACGAACCTACAAGTTTTGACAAAAGTTTTTTGTCTATGGAAAGTTTGTCCAAAATTTCATCTGACCATTCCCTTTTGGTCATATCCAGAAGATTGGTGCCGGAAGCATCCGATATTTCTATAAGAAGCTCTCCGGTCAGACGAAAACGCACATAATCTTTAGGCAAAAGTATATGAGCACATTTTGCATAAATTTCAGGCTCATGTTCACGCACCCATAAGATCTTCGGGGCAGTAAATCCGGTAAGAGCCGGATTTGCATTGATCTCAATTAGACGCTGAGCACCGACCAAGGAGGTGATCTCCTGACATTGTTTTTCAGTACGTCCGTCACACCATAAAATGGCATTACGCAGCACTTTGCCTTCGTCGTCCAACATCACCAAACCGTGCATCTGCCCTGAAATTCCAAGGCCTGCTATCTTAGTATTGGAGATCTTTGATTTTTGCAAAACCTCCCTTATGGTATCGACGGCGGCTTGGTACCATGCCTCTGGATCCTGCTCGGCCCAACCGTTTTTAAGTTGAATTAAAGGATATTCGCGCAATGCCGATGCAATTGCATTGCCTTCTTCATCAAAGAGCACAGTTTTGGTACCAGAAGTACCCAAATCAACGCCCAACAAATATTTCATGATCTTGTCTCCATCAGGCAACGTCAAACACGTTGCCTAAACATCAGTTATCTGCCGCGTTTTTTCGAGAGCACGTCCACGACCACGGCCAAAAGCAGTACGGCGCCTTTAACGGTACGCTGCCAATTGGCGTCTATTCCCAATATAGACATGCCGTTATTCAGCACTCCCATAAAGATTGCCCCGATCACGGCTCCTCCTACGGTACCGACACCGCCGTAAGCAGACGCTCCGCCTATGAAGCAGGATCCTATGGCATCAAGTTCATAACCGTTGCCCGCTGTAGGTGCTGCGGAATTAAAACGTGCCACACAGACTAAAGCTGCAACGGCAGATAAAAATCCCATGTTTACATAGGCAAGGAACAACAGTCTGTCCGTATTGACGCCGGAGAGTCTGGCTGCTTTTTCATTGCCGCCTAAAGCATAAACCCTGCGTCCCGTGGTGGTTTCGTTGGCGAAGAACGAATAGACGAGCACGATCACGGCCAAAAGCACCAATACAACCGGAATGCCGCGATTGTTTGCCAGTAACAGCCCTGAACCTATCAGGGCAAATTCAACCAAAATCACTTTAAAAATCAGCGAACCAAGCTCCTCAACCTGGTAGCCTTTTTTGATCTTGCTTACGCGACTGTAAATCACCGCAACCAGATAGCAAATGCAAATTACTGCGGTTACGGCCACCGTCAGACCGAAGGCGTCGGCTCTTTTTCCCGGAATGTATGAAGTAAAGTACTGCAGATACTCAGGAGGAAAAGGTGAAATGGTCAAACCGTTTAATACCAGCAAAGCCACACCGCGAAAAAGCATCATACCTGCCAAGGTTACGATAAATGCTGGGATCCTGATATAGGCTATCCAGAATCCGTGCCAAGCACCGATTAAAATTCCGGCAAGCAGACATAACGCTATGGACATGTAAACGTTAAGTTCCATGTTTACGATCAAATTGCCGGCTATGGCGCCAATCAGGCACACAATCGAACCGACTGACAAATCGATGTTGCCCATACAAATGATGCAAAACAGCATGCCGATGGCAAGAATGATCACGTACGAATTTTGCAAAATAATGTTGGTAAAATTCTGCGGGGAAAACATAGAACCGTGACCGGTGGCTCTGATCATAAGTTCAAAAAGCACCATGACGATGACCAATGCCAATAGCAGCGAATTGCGCTTCAAAAGTTCAGCGATATGTGTCATTTTGATTATTCCTGTTTGTTTGCTGTGTCTTTTTTACCTGAAGAGCGCAGAATCGCTCCCATAATGCTTTCCTGTGAAGCCTGCTCACGGGGCATTTCGGCTACAACCCGGCCTTCGTTGATGACGTAAATACGATCGCACATACCCAAGATCTCAGGCAGTTCCGACGAGATCATCAAAACGGCTTTTCCCTGTTCTACCAATTTATTGATAAGGCAGTAAATTTCATATTT